>JAGLYE010000207.1 GCA_023132505.1 Bacteroidales bacterium
GATACTCGATACTTGAGACTTGAGACTTGATATTTGGTCTTATCAATCAATCATACCTCTTTCCAAAGCTAAATCCAATGTAGAAGGTGAGGAAAAATGATTGTTCCGGGTTTAATGCCATTATGGAAACAGGGATGGGGTAGTAGTCGAGGGTAGCGCCTGCTTCAACGGCCTTGATGGAGGAATTATAATTACCAAATTCAAAATTCAACCCTAATTTGACATATAGACCGGGATGCAGGCTTGTATTTCCAATGCCATGAGTAAAAGGGGCACGCCCGTATATATTATCCAATCCATGTATTTTAGGGTTGTACTTTTCTATATTGATAGTATACTCTTCATTTTCGGGAGTGAAGTTCAGTACATACAGATAAACCGGTTTAGCAATAGCAAGGGAAAAACCACCAAAATATATGAACCGAAGTTCGATCCCTCCCCAGTATGGCTTCCTGTTCAATAATCGCTTAATTCCAATCCCGGCTCTAAGGATGTATACATGGTTTAACTTCCCGTAAACATAGCTTTTAGCATTATTAAAATATGGGTTGAGGGTTCTTATTTGCTTGGGCGATTTAAGACTGACAACATTAATTTCCCACTGCAGTGACTTGAAATAGCTTAAGTTTTTACCTTTTCTGAATTGAAAACCCCAGCCCCGGGAATGTAATATCACCCCCCCTGCAAACTCCCTTCTGAGCAACACCCTGTCGGAAATGGAGTCATAAACAGCTTCTCCAGACTTTCGTTTGTGCTCTTTTTCGCTTTCCTTCTCCTGGCCCGATACAAAAAGACCCACCATTAAAAGGAGGGTCAATAATATTATATGTTTAATAAAGGCCATCGAATAAGAAACCCGGGATATATAACGATGATCCTGGCTGTTTCCCGCTTACAGCTAAGTCAAACAAAGTTTAATAGTTCGATTGTTTCTGATACTTATATGATTCGCCATATGCTGCACACCGCTCATTCGACTGGCAAGATGTGGCAACCAGGACGAAAAGGATCACTGCAGAGGCAACTATTAGCACTTTTTTTATAATTTTAATCATGATAATACGATTCAGGTATAATGAAATACAAATATAAACTCATTTTCATAATATTAACAAATAAAATGAGAATATGTTGTACCGGCAGACCGTTAATTATTCATTATGAGCGCATCAAACGTCAATCCACAAATTGAGGAAAGCTGGAAAAAAGTCCTGATGGACGAATTCCTGGCTGATTATTTTATCTCATTGAAATCCTTTTTATTTGAAGAAAAGAGAAAATATAGTATTTATCCAGCGGGGAATAAGATCTTCGCTGCCTTTGACCATACCCCCTTTGATGCTGTCAGAGTGGTTATTATCGGGCAGGATCCATATCATGGATGCGGGCAGGCCCATGGCCTGTGTTTCTCTGTGCCACAAGACATTACAAAGCCTCCTTCACTCATAAATATTTTCAAGGAGATCAGAGATGACCTCGGGTATGAGATCCCTGCCGGGGGCAATCTGGAACAGTGGGCAAAGCAAGGGGTTTTGCTGCTCAATGCCACACTTACGGTGAGGGCAAACACTGCCGGCTCGCACCAAAACAAAGGATGGGAGCAATTTACTGATGCAGCAATTAAAAAACTGTCAGAAAATAAAACAGGATTGGTTTTTCTGCTCTGGGGTAATTACGCTATCGCTAAAAAATCACTGATCGATACTAGCAGGCATTATATCCTGACAGCAGCCCATCCCTCTCCCTTATCAGCACATCGCGGGTTTTTCGGGTGCAAGCACTTTTCAAAAACAAATGAGATCCTTCGTAAGCAGGAAAATGTCGAAATTCAATGGGGAACAGAATAAGTCTATTACAGAATCGTTCTTTCACTGATAAATAATTACCTTGAGAAGCATCACATCCATAAGCATTGTTCTTATTCTTTTCATAACAGCTACAACTGTTTGCGGACAACAACTGACCCTGGATATCAAACCGGCTGACAGTTCAACAGCAAAGATCATCAAACGCTTAAATTACAATTCCAGGCCTGCGAGCAAACTACAAGCCCAACAGGAACTGAATAAGGTGTTGCATTACTTCATTGATAAAGGTTATATCACAGCCAGCATGGATTCAATCTATGAAGATTCAAGTAGCATTAGTGGATGGTTGTATACCGGAGATGTGTATCATATGTCGGTCATCAGGCCCGGCAATGCCCCGGGAGTAATCCTCAGTCAAAGCGGCTATAAAGAAAAGCTATACAGTAGCAAGCCTTTCAACATAAATGAAATTTATGAATTAACTGAGGACATTTTATCATATTGCGAAAACAATGGTTATCCGTTTGCATCTGTCAGCCTTGACAGTGTCTGCATTCATGATGACAAAAGCATATCGGCCAGCCTGAACCTCAAATTGATGCAGCAGGTGATCATTGACACCATCATAGTGAAAGGAAATTCGAAGTTGCACAGGAAATTTATCCGGAACTATTTTAATATCAAACAGGGTGACCTATATGATGAATCCCGTATCATAAAAATAGAAGCAAAACTGCAGGATCTGCCATTCATCAGTGTGATCAAGCCCCATGAAGTCGTTTTTATCGATGACAAGGCCAGGCTAATCCTATATATTGATAAGAAAAGAGCCAGTCAGTTTGACGGGATCCTAGGTATAGCACCAAATGATGATGTGAGTGGCAAGCTTTTGCTTACAGGAGACATCAAACTAAAACTCCTGAGCGCATTTAACCGTGGTGAATTGATCGATTTCAACTGGCGTAAACTCGAGGCCAAAAGTCAGGACCTGAATTTTCACTTTAATTTCCCATTCCTTTTCAATACCCCTTTCGGACTTGATTACCGTTTACACCTCTTTAAAAAAGACACCTCATACCTTAATCTGACCAATAATCTTGGTATCCAGGTAATGTTTAGCGGATACAACTATGTGAAGGCATTTTATGAGAACCTGCAATCGAATTTGCTGAGCACTGCCGGCCTTGAGTTTGCCACAAGCCTTCCCGAGTATGCAGATATAACCACCAGTTTATATGGTCTCGGCCTTGAATACAGCAAGCTCGATTACAGGTTTAATCCGCAGAAAGGCTATCATATTGACCTGAGCGGGGCCATAGGGTCAAAAAAGATCAGGAAAAACTCTAATGTGAACCAGGCCCTATACGACAGCATACCATTGAACAGCACCTTATACAGATTACAACTAAATGCTGCATTATATGTACCGCTATTCCGGAGCAGCACCCTTCTGATTGGCAACAAAAGCGGTTTCCTTGAGAACAAGAACCTTTTCGATAATGAGCTGTTCCGTATCGGTGGGCTGAAAACCCTCCGGGGTTTTGATGAAGAATCAATCACAGCTTCTATCTATTCCATTTTCACGCTTGAATTTCGATACCTGTTTGATGTCAATTCATTCTTCCATGTGTTTTTCGATGGTGCTTATTATGAACACAATGCCAATTCAGGATATCTAAAAGATACCCCATATGGATTTGGAGCCGGTGTAAATTTTGAAACCCGGGCCGGCATCTTTGCTTTAAGTTATGCACTTGGAAGCCGGGATGGCCAA
>JAGLYE010000208.1 GCA_023132505.1 Bacteroidales bacterium
TACTATTTATAAATTAGAAATACCGCTGGTTGTTTATGGATGGCCGGCGGATTTTTTTTCCATTTTGCCACCGGCAGTGTTTTAATCATTTCACCTGTAGTTGTGAGCCTGGCTGCAATGCAAAGTCGGGTTTGCGGATTGCAGGTTTCAATTATGCTCTCAAACATTTTCATGTTTCGGTAAGGGGTTTCTATAAAAACCTGTGTCTGGTCTTTACGGTAAGCATCCTGCTCAAGTTTTCGGATGGCTGTGGCCCTGCTGCGGTTGTCAACCGGCAGGTAACCATGAAATGCAAAATTCTGCCCGTTGAAGCCCGAGGCCATTAGTGCCAGGGTGATGGAGGAGGGACCTGTGAGTGGAATAATCCTGATATTATTTTCATGCGCCAGGGAAACCAGTGATGCTCCAGGGTCTGCTATGCAAGGCGTGCCTGCCTCCGACATCAATCCAAGATCTGCCCCTTCGAGTAATGGCTTTAATAGCGTGGAGACCTCCTCTGCCTTGGTGTGCTCGTTGAGCAGGTAAAATCTAAGTGCATCAATATCGGCTGATTTGTCAATTTTCTTCAGGAAACGCCTGGCAGTACGCAGGTCCTCAACAACGAAATGCTTTATCTTTCCAATAGTATCCTTTATATTCCCGGGCATTACATCTCCAACCGGACTGTCGCCGAGTAATGTAGGTATTAAATATAAGTCGCCTTTTTTCATATTCGATACTTGTTATTCGATACTTTTTTATTCTTTCTCCAGCCATGGCAGGCCATCCAAATCAACATTCCCACCCGATAGTATGATCCCAACGGTTTTTCCTTTAATGTCGATTTTGTTCTCTAATACGGCTGCCAGAGGTACCGCTGATGATGGTTCTATGACTATCTTCATGCGTTCCCATATCAGTCGCATGGCCTTTATGATGCCTTCTTCGCTGACAGTTACGATGTCATCAACATATTCCCTGATGATAGGGTAGGTGAGGCTGCCGAGAGATGTTAGGAGCCCGTCGGCAATGGTCTTCGGGTTATTGGAAGGGATGAGCCTGCCTTCATAAAATGAGCGGTATGCATCATCAGCCATCTCAGGTTCTGCAGCGATCACACGGGTTCCTGGTAATAAGTACTTTGTGGTCAGGGCTGTACCGCTCAGCAATCCGCCCCCGCCTACAGGGACCATAATAATATCCGTTTTGCCCATCTCCTCAAGCATTTCCAGGGCTGCAGTAGCCTGCCCGGCAATGATCCTGTAATTATTATATGGGTGAATCTCCAAAGCACCGGTATCTTCAATGATCCTTTGCAATGTTTCTTCACGGGCCTGTAATGTAGGCTTGCAGAAAGTGATCTTGCCACCGTATCCTTTTACTCCTGCAACCTTTACCCTGGGCGATGTTTCAGGCATGACAATATAGGCATCCGTATTACGCAGGGATGCAGCTCGTGCAAGGGCCTGGGCGTGGTTACCTGAAGAGTGTGTGCCAACCCCTTTTTTCAGCTGATCTGCTGTCAGGGAAAATACTGCATTGCAGGCCCCCCTCGATTTAAAAGCACCGGCTTTTTGCATGTTCTCACATTTGAAGAAGATATCCCCCCCCGTAATCTCATTGATACCGGCACAGCGTAATACAGGCGTATTGTGGATATAAGGCTTGATGCGTTTAGCAGCAGATTTGATGGTATTCAGGTCGGGAATGGACATAATGAAAGTGATTGCAAAACGAAATTACAAAAATCCACGGAAGGATGGCGCGATCGCAGGCCGGCAGTTCCTAATTAAGGAGATCTTTTACGATCCGGTCGCAGGCACGGTCCATCATGTCAAACACCTTATCGAATCCCGAAGGCCCGCCATAGTATGGATCGGGAACTTCATCATCAGAACCCTCATTGATCAGGTTGAGCAGGTAGTCGACCTTACTGCGGTCACTGCCATTGCGTGCATTCCGCATCACATCGGCGTAATTCATGGCGTCCATTACCAGGATCTTATCGTAATTGTCGAAATCCTCTAAAGTAAATAAGCGGGCTGTTTTTCCGGAGATATCTATATCATGGTTCTTTGCTGTTGCAACGGAACGTGGGTCGGGATGCTGTCCCTCATGATAGGGTTCGAAACCGGCAGAATGGATAATGCCACTGATTCCGTATTCTTCAATTTTTTTTTTGAGAATCCCTTCTGCAAGGGGAGATCGGCAGATGTTGCCCAGGCAAACAAACAGGATTTTCATATGCAGGTAGATTCGAAAGGTTTAGCTGTTGTGTGATTCAGGAAAAAGGAGATCGTATTACATTTTGATCTTCTTGTCAAGGTCTTCCACATATATCCTGAATTGTTTATCGGTATCGATCAGGTTATTAACGGTGCGGCAGGCATGCAAAACGGTGGCATGGTCTTTATTGCCGCAATGCAGGCCAATGGTAGCCAGGGAAGCTTTTGTGTGCTTTTTGGCAAAAAACATGGCAAGTTGCCTGGCCTGAACAATTTCCCTTTTCCTTGTTTTTGAATTGATCACATCAAGAGAAAGATTAAAATAATCACAGACCACTTTTTGGATGTAATCGATCGAGATTTCCCTGGTTGTGCTCTTAACAAATTTGTCGATCATTTGCTTAGCCAGCTCAAGGGTGATCGCCTTATGATTCAGTGACGATTGTGCAAGTATGGATATCAGAGCACCTTCCAGTTCACGAATATTGGTGTTAATGCTATATGCCAGGTATTCAAGTACCTCCTGTGGCATTTCGATGCCATCATTATAAAGTCGTTTCTGAAGGATAGCGATCCTGGTTTCGAAATCAGGTGCCTGCAGATCTGCTGCCAGACCCCACTTAAACCTTGACAGTAGCCGTGGCTCCATGCCTTTCAGCTCAATAGGAGGTTTGTCGGAAGTGATGATGATCTGCTGACTGTTCTGGTGCAGGTGATTGAAAATATGGAAGAATACATCCTGGGTCTTCTCCTTGCCTGCCAGGAATTGGATGTCGTCGATGATCAATACATCGATCATCTGGTAAAAATGGACGAAATCATTTTGATTGTTATTCCTGACAGAATCAATAAACTGGGAAATGAATTGTTCTGTCGAAATATAAAGAACCGTTTTTTCCGGGAAATTTGTTTTTACCTGAATCCCAATGGCATGGGCAAGGTGGGTTTTTCCCAGACCGACATCACTATATATTAATAAAGGATTGAAAGAGGTTTTTCCCGGATTTTCTGAAACTGCAAACCCGGCCGAACGTGCCAGGCGATTGCAGTCACCCTCAACAAAATTATCGAATGAATAAGAATCCACCAGTTGAGAGTTGACTTTGATCTTTTTCAGTCCCGGAATAATGAAAGGGTTGGGTATTTCTTTTGCACCGCTTTTATTAATGTCGATGGGCATGGGAACCGCAGGATTCTTTACAGCTCTTTTATTAGAAGTGGGGACTTTGATGGAATAAGGGTTGTTGGATTGGAATGAATTATCCATGATGATACTGTATTCCAGACGTCCTTCTGCACCAAGTTCTTTCTTGATAGTTTTCTTTATCAGGTTGATATAGTGCTCCTCAAGCCATTCGTAAAAGAATTGGCTGG
>JAGLYE010000209.1 GCA_023132505.1 Bacteroidales bacterium
TCAATATTTTCAGCAAGCTGCCTGAAAGCACCCCCCTGGTAAGCCATGTTCTTTTTGACGAGCTCTTCGTTCAGCCCGTAGTAATATTGCTTTATCGATCTGAAAAACCCAAGATATCTCTTTTCAAAATCGCTGAGCGGACGTCCATCAGGGTTCCACAGGGCCATGGCTTTGGCATCGCTAAGGTAATTGAACAATTGCTCCCGCTCAGCAAGGTACATGTCGATATCATTGAAGTCGGATAGCATCCATGAGGCATAAGGAAAAAATTCCTCAATACTGCGGGCATCTTCACCTTCAATACTTCGATGTATGTCATATAAACTGAACTGATTTCTCAACGGGTCTGTAATGCTGAGCCCTGAATAGTGGGCAACAAAGTCTTCAATAGAATAGAATTCGGGCAGAAAGCTCGTCTTATTCAATATCCGGGCAAGGTGGCTTTTGATAAAGAGGGTGGCACGCCTGTTGGGAAGGACAATGCAAATATCTCCCAGCCGGCCTTCCCAGGCAGTATAAATATGTTTGGTAAGCTTTTCGAGAAATGCCGGCATTGGGAAAATGTTGATTTACCGGAATAAAGATAAACAATAATGATATTCAAAATTCGAATATCAGATATCGGATTTCGACTATCTCTAGAGGTTCCCCAGCAGCATATTTGCCATCTCAAGTCCGTCTGGTTTCCCGGCATCGATCCATAGCCCTTCATCATGCCGGAAACCTTTGATCAGGTGATCCTTGCATAGCCTGAGGTAGGTCTCGATAATACTGAATTTTCCTGTTTCAGTAAATAATGGGAATATCTCCGGACTTATCACATGGATACCGCTGAATGCAAAGGGGAAGAGGCTTTCTTGTATATTGCCCGGCATGATCCGTTCTCCGCTACTCTGATTTTCCCAACCCTGCATACGCATAAGTGTATCAAAGAGCAGGTAACGGGAAGTTTTTCGGGATTTTACGGCCA
The DNA here is from genome assembly GCA_023132505.1 of Bacteroidales bacterium. Classification (GTDB taxonomy): domain Bacteria; phylum Bacteroidota; class Bacteroidia; order Bacteroidales; family B18-G4; genus B18-G4. The sequence continues at coordinate 971 of JAGLYE010000209.1, forward strand.
GGGTGGATAATGCTCCGCTTGAAACATGCTGTTCATAGACTTTACGGAGGTCTATATCGGAAAGAATATCCACATTATGTACAATAAAAGCTTCATTGCCCTCAAGAAATGGCCTTGCTTTAAAAATCCCGCCCCCGGTCTCCAGTAACTCATCGCTTTCATCGGAAATTTCAATAGGGATGTTGAAATAGTATTTCTCCTGAAGAAATTCTGTAATCTGTTCCGCGTAATGATGCACATTAATAACTATATGTGTAACGCCCTGAACTTTCATTTTGAGGATAAGTCGCTCAAGAAGGCTTAGCCCGCCTGCTTTTACAAGAGCTTTGGGTTTGTTCTCAGTAAGTGCCTGCAGGCGTGTACCCCTGCCGGCTGCCAGGATCATCGCTTTCATACGCGTTTCATTTTTTTTGACTTGCAGATCCTATTACTCATGCTGTTCTTTCCGGGTTTCTGTTATTTGCTGTTCTCTGTGATGGAGCTTGACTGTAATGACATATTTTCCGGACAAATGTTCAGCCAGCCTGTCGGCACAATAAACCGACCTGTGCTGCCCACCTGTACAACCAAAACTGATACTTAGGTTATCAAAACTTCTTTCAATATAGTTTTCAATTGCACTGTCGCTGATATCAAATACGTTGTGCAAAAACTTATCCACTTCACGGTAAGTGCTCAGGTAATTGATCACGGCCTTGTCCCGCCCGGTTTGTTCGCGGTATTCTTCAAGTCTGCCGGGGTTTGGAAGTGACCTGCAATCGTATACAAATCCACCACCATTGCCAGTCTTGTCTTCGGGCTTACCATGTTTATAGGCAAAGCTGGAAATGCTAACTGTAAGGCCGGATTTCTTGTGATGGACGGGCAGATACTTACTGCTTTGTGTGAGTTTTCGAAGTGCTGATGTTAATTCTGTGAGTTCTGGCTCAAGGGGATGTGCATTCAAAAGCCTGGCAAGGCCGGCCACGGCAGGTTCAAGGCTTTCTGCAAAATGCGGACGCTTTTCAAAAAGACCACGGAATCCATAGGCACCAAGCACCTGAAAGAGGCGAAGGTATACGAAGGGGTAGAAGTATTTCATAAATACATCCCGGTCAACGGTATCCAGTTTTGCAAGTTCGTCAAGGTATTCGTTGATCAGTTTTTTCTTTATCTCCTCCGGAAAGTGTGCCTTTACCTGGTACAGGAAGGAAGCAAGGTCGTATTGTAGTGGCCCTTTTCTTCCTCCCTGGTAATCTATAAACCAGGGTTTACCTTTCATGAGCATCACATTGCGCGACTGGAAATCACGGTACATGAAATGTTCCTGCCCGGCATGGAGCAGGAATTTCGTAAATCTCAGGAAATCGTTTTCGAGTAATTGCTCGTTAAAGGTGATGCCGGAGGTTTTGAGGATATAGTATTTGAAATAGTTCAGGTCCCAGAGCATCGACTGCCGGTCGAAAACACTTCTCGGATAGCATACTGAATAGTCCAGATCACGTCCGCCCTCAACCTGGAAGTGGGGCAGTATCCGTACTGTATCTGCCAGGGTTGAATATAGCTCATCCGAAATATGTTCCGGGTATTCCCTGCTAACGATCAGGTCGAACAACTGTTTGTTGCCCAGGTCAGAAACGATGTAGATCCCTTTCTCCGGATCACTGTCAAGGAGTTCAGGAACAGGGAGTCCCCGGGAATGAAAATGCTTTGTAAATGACAGAAATGCTTCGTTCTCCTTGAGGTCAGGATTGTATGCACCGATAACTGTCTGGTTTCCCTTGACAAGCCTGAAATATTTCCTTGGAGATCCCGATGCAGCAATGGCCTGAACGCTGTCTGGCTTCTTCCCCGACCAGGACTCATATAATGAGGCAATAATGATTTCCGGTTGAACTTTCATCCACACATTTTGTTTATATGACAACGACAAAGTTAGGCATTTTTATGCGCTTCGATCCTTAACGGGTCTCACATGGTTTCTTTTGTTAGAGATCACCATAGAGAAGATTTATTTTTAGTAATATTGTCTCAAAAACAAAGAATTATGTCAAAATCAGCAGAAGATATCCTGAAAACAGCGATCCTCCTTGAGAGAAGGGGAAAGGCCTTTTATACCACTGCAGCACGCCAGACCGAGAGTGAGGCTGCCCGCAGGATCTTTACCATGATGGCTGAAGAAGAGGACGAGCATATTACTTTTCTCTCCAAACAGTTTGCAGAATATGGGAAAAGCGGCAAGTTTTCAAAAATTGATGTTGAGGAACCCATTGACGACACCGAGGCTGTGATGATCCTGAGCGAACAGGTGAAGAAAGAGATCTCAGCAGCAGGTTTCGAAGCAGCAGCCATCTCAGCTGCCATCGATTTTGAGAACCGTGCCATCGAGGTGTACCAGGGGAGGGCTGACGAAGCCACAGACCCTAACGAAAAAGATATGTACCAGATGCTTGCCGACTGGGAACGTACACACCATCACCTGCTACATAAGCTTAATGAAGACCTGAAGGAGCAGATATGGAATGATAATAATTTCTGGCCATTCTAGGTTGATCATACCCCATACCTCATCCTAGAATGGCCAGAAATTATTATC
>JAGLYE010000021.1 GCA_023132505.1 Bacteroidales bacterium
CTACGCTCGGGATGACAACTCATACTTTTCATTAGGGAGGAAGGGCGCGGCGCTCTATCAAAGTAGCAAATAATAAACTAAAGTTTAGCGCCGCGCCCTTCTTAGTTTATAGAATAAAATGTTGTCATGCCGAGCGTAGTCGAGGCACCCCCTCCATTTGAGCTTTTCTAAGCCCCTTTTAACTCAGTTCCTTCAAAACTTAACATCTACACGTGTTTTTCCAATCCAAATGAATTTTAACCGGGCTTCCCTATTTTATTTTTTTAATCCTAAATCATGCCCCCCGGCTTTTAATTTTGTCAAAAATTTATTAATTTAGTCGATAATTCTGCCATATATATTGGAAGACTAATGAAATTTCTTATGAAAACTACGGCACAGTCTGCGAAGATTTTAATTGTTTACGCTTTCATGATCATTTTGTGGAGTGGAAATCCGCTTTCTGGTCAGGTACCTACAAATGGCGATTGTCTGGGTGCTATCCCTGTATGTCAGGATGTGTACTACGAGCCTCATATTTTTTCCGGCACTGGAACCTATCCTAATGAGATTCCTAATTGTAGCCCATCCTTTTGCACAACCTGTTGTCCGAACAATTGCCTCGACGGGGAATGGAATAGTGCATGGTACATCTTTACCGTACAGCAGAGTGGATTGCTCAGGTTTACCATTCAGCCGGATGTTTACAGCGATGATTATGATTGGGCAGTATTTAACCTGACCGATAACAGGTGTGAAGATATCTATTCCCTGGTGAATTTACTGCAGGTAAGCTGCAATGCAGCAGCATTTAATAATGAAACCGGGATGAATTCACTTTTCGGCGGCACTTCGCATTGCAATTTTTGTGGGACAAACAATACAAGCAGATGGAATTGCGATTTGCTGGTTTTGGCCGGACAAACATTCGTGTTGTATGTAAGTAATTGGGGATCAGGAGCAGCCGGTGGTTATACGCTTGACTTTACTGCATCTACTGCTGTGATCTTCGATGACGTTCCTCCTGAGATCTTATCGGTTGATGCCGACCAGGTAAGCGGGTGCAGTGAAACCGAGATCACCATTCACTTTACTGAAAATGTAACCTGCCAATGGATAACTCCGGCCCAATTTGAGATCCAGGGTCCGGGCGGGCCATACCAGGTAACAGAAGTATTCGGTACTGCATGTGCAGTAGGAGGTGATTGGGAAAAAGAATATACTCTTACAGTGGATCATCCTTTCTCATCCAATGGTAGCTATGCACTTTATCTGACAGTGGGCTTCCCCTGCATACAGGACGCATGCGGCAATATTGCCCTTTCAGATACAATTCCTTTTGACCTGGATCTGGGTGCACCTGTACTTGATGAATCAGGATTGGTTATCGAAGACGCTACCTGTGGTATGGAAAATGGCTCTATCACCGGACTTATAGCTGCCGGACAATCCAGCTTGACCTATGTGTGGAAAAATGAGCAGGGTGCTATAGTCGGTAATACACTTGATATTATCAACATCCTTGCAGGAAACTATTACCTTGAGATCTACGATTTGCTGGATTGTATCACCTATGGAGGCCCCTACCAGGTTGAGGAGATCGGAGCACCTGAAATAGATGATGATGACATCGTCATTACATCCTCAAACTTTGGCTCCAACAGTGGGTCAATCACCGGCATTATCGTTATCTCTTCTTATATCATTGAAGAATATACCTGGCGTGATGATAATAGTAATGTGGTTGGCAATGAACTTGACCTGACAAACGTATCCTCCGGTTATTATGACCTGACAGTGATTGACGAAAACACATGCGAAGCATATGCGGGGCCTTATTTTGTAGGTGAGATCGGGGGGCCTCTTACCGCCAACCCATCTGCAGACCCGGATGTGATATGCAAAGGTGAAACTGCCATACTTTCACCCGGCGCCGGAGGGGGGATTGGTGACTATTTTTATTCCTGGACATCCATGCCCGCAGGATTTACCTCTACCCTTGAGCATCCTGTGGTTGCTCCAACGGTCGATACCAGGTATTACATTCAAATTACTGACCATGACCTTCAAATTACAGATAGTGTTGATGTGAGCGTTCATCAGTTGCCGGTACCTGATGCAGGTGAAGACCAGTCTATCCCGCATGGGGTTTGTACTTTTCTTGACGGATCGGCAAGCAATGGCAGTGGAGACTATAATTATTTCTGGACACCGGTAGAAAAACTCGAAGATGCAACAGTTCAAAATCCGCAAACGAAAAACCTTTACGAAACTACACCGTTTAATTTGGAGATTGAAGATGCACAGACAGGATGTGTAAGCGAGGGGCCTGATATAGTGATCGTTAGTATTACCGGGGGTATCTTGAGTGCTAACCCGAGTTCTTTCCCCGATTCGGTATTTTGCATTGGTGAAACATTCTGGTTACATGCCAATGCCGGTGGGGGATCAGGAGGGTATACCTATACATGGACCTCTGAACCTGCCATGAGCCTGCCTTCATCGCCATCATTCAGCCTGGCTTTATTTGATTATGGAACCTATTATTTTTATGTAAAAGTTAATGATGGCTATAATGAGGCTTTTGGGTATGTGACCGTGACCGTTAATCCGGCTCCAATCATCGACCTGGGGGCAGCGGTGCAATATTATTGCTTGCACGAAACCATTACCCTTGATGCAGGGAACGAAGGTGCAAGCTACCTATGGTCGAATGGCGATACAAACAGGTATACAACGATTGGTACAACAGGGCTTAATAATGATGAGCAATACATTTCGGTGAGCGTGCTGAATGCAGAAGGCTGTCAGTCGGATACCGGTGTCACTGTGATCTTTGACTATGATTATTGCTTCGGTATCGGAGAAAACGAACATAGCCTGAATGCAAATGTTTTCCCAAATCCGAGTACAGGGAAAATTATGATAGAGGTATATGATGTATCGGGACCAGTGGAGGTTCAGGTTTTCAATATCCTTGGAGAGCTGCGATACCGTGATGGATTCAAGGCTTCAGCTGATGGCCACCTGAATCAGGAAATAGATCTTTCTGCCCTGGCCAAAGGCATATATTTACTCCAAATTCATACAAATGATGGTTTAATGACAGCAAAACTGATCATTCAATAATAAAAATGTTATTTTTGTTTCTGTGAATCAGACCAATCGTTTTAGTAATTAAATTCATGAAACCCGATCTTATCAAAGTCCTTTTTGCTTTTATAGCATTGACTACAACAATACAACTTACTGCCCAGATACCTACCGATCAGGATTGCCTGGGTGCGATCCCGGTATGTGAAGGCTACTATTATCAAGCAAACTCCTACTCCGGATCAGGGAATTATCCCAATGAGATACCAACCTCAGGTGGCTGTCCTGGCAATTGCATGTTGAGTGGTGAAAAGAATTGTGTGTGGTATTACGTGACTGTGCAAAGCGACGGATTGATGGCTTTTGAGATTATGCCTAACCAGAGCACTGATGACTACGACTGGGTGGTATATGATCTTACAAATGCCCGCTGTGAGGATATTTATGCCAATGTGAATCAACTTCAGGTGAGCTGTAACTGGTCGGGTACCAAAGGCCTTACAGGCCCTAATGGGCAATCCGCCCATAAGTGCCAGAATGCTTCCGGAAGCCCCTTCAATGCCAAGATACCGGTTACAGACGGCCAGATATTTGTGATCAATATCAGCAACTACTCATCTACTCAATATGGTTATGCACTCGATTTCTCAAAGTCTACTGCCATTGTCTATGATGATGTTTCCCCGGAAATTGCTGAAATATATAACGAGGAAGTTCAGGGGTGCAGTACAAACACATTGCGGTTTTTATGGGATGAAAACGTCCGCTGTGACAGAGTCTTACCTGTAGCATTTGGTATTTCAGGGCCGGGTGACCCTTATACGGTTACGGATGTTCAGGGTATTGCCTGCGAGCTGGGAGGTACCTGGGAAAAAGAGTACACATTATATATTGATCCTCCATTTGCCAGTAATGGGGATTATACGCTGCATATTTACTCCACTTTTCCAAGTATTGTTGATGCTTGCAATAATCCGGTTTACGCTGCCGAGATCCCTTTTACCCTGGATCTTGGTGCACCAACATTAAACACATCTGATCTTGAGATAAATCCGGAGACCTGTGGAATGAATAATGGTTCTATCACAGGCTTGTCAGCGAGCGGACAGACTGCGCTTACCTATGTATGGAAAAACTCATATGGGACTGTTGTTGGCAATGAAATTGACCTGATCGATGTTCCGGCTGAAGTGTATACCCTTGAAGTGCATGACCTGATCGATTGCATTACCTATGGCGGACCCTGGGAAGTTGAAGAATTTGGCGAACCTGAGATCAATGATGATAATATAATCATAACCCTTGCTAATTATGGTGCTTACAACGGTTCCATTACCGGTATCCTTATAGGTTCACCCGTTACGATAACGGATTACATCTGGACAGATGATCAGGGAACTGTTGTTGGCAATGATCTTGACCTTACAGGTGTATCCAGTGGCTATTATAACTTTGAAGTAATTGATGAAAATACCTGTGCGGCCTTTGCAGGTCCCTATTTTGTCGGGGAGATCGGAGGGCCGCTGACTGCAAATCCAAGCGCCAATCCAACTGTTATTTGTAGTGGGGACCAGGTCACTCTGTCACCAGGTGCCGGTGGTGGTTCCAGTAGTTATGAGTATACCTGGACTTCTATCCCTGTGGGCTTTAATTCCAACCTTGAAAACCCGGTGGTAACACCATTTGAAACTACAACCTATCATCTCCAGTTATTTGATGGATACATCCTGGCGGAAGGAGACGTTCAGGTGACTGTCCATCCTTTGCCGGTACCGAATGCCGGAGAAGACCAGTCTATCCCGCACGGGATCTATACTTTACTCGAAGGTTCGGCAAGCCTGGGCAGTGGTGATTACCTGTATTTCTGGTCGCCGGTAGAAAAGCTTGAAGATGCTGCGGCGCAAAACCCGCAAACTACTAATCTGTATGAAACAACCCCTTTCTTCCTCACTGTAGAAGATGAACAAACAGGGTGCATTGCCGCTGAACCTGACGAAGTGATAGTAGAGGTAACAGGAGGCTTTCTTTCAACCAACCCCAGCTCATTTCCTGATTCAATATTTTGTATTGGTGAAACATTCTGGTTGCATGCCAATGCCGGTGGGGGATCTGGCAACTATACCTATTCCTGGACCTCTGAACCTGCCATGACACTGCCATCGGAACAATCTTTCAGCCTGGCACTATACGAAGAAAATACCTATTATTTTTATGTAAGGGTTGATGATGGATTTAACGAGGTATTCGGATATGTCACCGTGACCGTTAACCCTGCTCCTGTTATTGATCTGGGTGATGCAGTGCAGTTTGTTTGTCTTCATGAAACCATTATACTCGATGCAGGGAACCAAGGTGCAAGCTACCTCTGGTCGAATGGCGATACAAACAGGTATACAACGATTGGCACAACAGGGCTTAATAATGATGAGCAATACATTTCGGTGAGCGTGGTGAATGCAGAAGGCTGTCAGTCGGATACCAGTGTCACAGTGATCTTTGACTATGATTATTGTGTTGGAATTGACGAAAATATTCATAATGTGGATATTCATGTTTATCCCAATCCTACTTCAGGAATGATAAATATCTATATTGGCGGCGTTGCTGTTGAAATGAATGTACATGTGCACAGTGCTATGGGAATTAACCTGGGCGATCACCAGTATATACCCGATGCAGATGGTATCATAGCCGAAACCCTTGACCTCTCAGATCAGCCCCCGGGGATATATTTTCTAGTGATTGAAGGAAAGAATGTTTACTATACTATGAAGATTTTGATCCAATAAACAATTGAAACGAGAGCATTGATGAAGGTACAAACCAAACTTATTCTTATAATTTTCTTTCTGACTGCCATGCAGCTTCAGTCTGTTTTGGCACAAAACCCTTTCCCGGGCCATACCAATTGTACACGGGAAATGAAAGAGGCCGGGCTCTGGTATTTTGGTGTTTTTGCGGGTATGGATTTTACTTACGGAGAAGCAGTCGCCGAAACTTCTCAACCAGATGAATTCCAAACCCCGATTAGCTCTGCTGTAATCTCTGACAGTTCAGGTAATCTCATGTTCATGACTACCGGTAAACAGGTTTTTAACAGGAATTTTGAACTCATGGGGGATGGGCTATACGGTCATTTTTCCTGTACACAACCTGCAATCATCATTCCCAAACCGGATGACCCGCTCAAATTTTATATTTTCACCTCCGATTCGTATAGAAATATCTATGGCGACAAAGGCCTTAATTATACATATGTGTCATTTAGCAGTAGTGAAAGCCTTGGGGGGATCGCGAACCTGAATGTAAACCTTATCCCTGCTGGAATGGACGGCAGGCTTACAGCTGTTAAGCATGCCAATGAAAAAGATTTCTGGCTTATCACCCACCGTTGGGGGTCTGATGAATTTTGTGCCTTCCTCGTGACATCCGGGGGTGTTAATACGAATTATGTTTCCAGTATGACAGGGTCTGTACATAGTGGTGATAATAATTTGATGGGGTTTATGAAAGCATCCCCTGACGGATCACGCCTGGCTGTTTCTCTTTATGGGAGTAGTATAGTGGAGTTCTTTGATTTTAATACAGAAACAGGGAAAGTCACTGCAGCTGTCACTTCCCCGGCAACTTATCAGGGGGCTTATGGATTGGAATTCTCTGCTGATAATACAAAAGTTTATTTGACGACACTGGATTATGCGAATATTATCCCGGCATTTCCATCGGAATTGTACCAGTTCGACCTTAGTTCCTCAAATATTTTTGGCACTGCAACTTTAGTTCATACTTCAACGGATGCTTTCAGGTACGCCGGCATACAACTGGGCATCGACGGCAGGATATACCTGGCAAAGAGCATCAATGCCTCTGTGCATTCTGATTATCTTGGCGTTGTTTACAACCCAAACCGTGCAGGGCTGGCCTGCAACTATAACAGACTGGATGGTGTTGCTGATGTTGAATTCTTACTTGGGGGGAAGCAAAGTTACTGGGGATTATCAAATGTGGTGCAGAGTTTTGTTGATTGGCCACATTTTACATACGACAGTGTGTGTATAGGTGACCTGACAATTTTTAATATTACGAATAAGGCCAACATTGATGATGCAGAATGGGAGTTTAATGATCCTGAGGGAACCTCCTCAATTATCAGCTACCTGCAGGCAACACATGCATTTTCTGACGATGGCCAATACCATGTCTCTGTAACTGAAACTTATGAGGGAGTCGATTATACCTATACCGAGTCTGTGACTGTTTATTCGCTTCCTGAAGCGTCTTTTGGTGTGGATACCATATATATCTTTAAGGGTGATGTCGCTCGCTTGAGTGTGGGCGACCAATGGGCAAGCTACCTTTGGAGTACAGGTGCCACCAGCAGTGATATCTATGTGTCGGAACCCGGCGAATACTGGGTGGAAGTCCAGAACCTGCAATGCTGCTTTAATACCGATACTGTGATTGTTATTCTCTATGAATTATATGTTCCTAATGCTTTCAAGCCTTCCAGCGCTATTAATAATGAGTTCAAACCTGTAGTTCCGTTCAACGCTGTGCAGGATTATCGCATGCAGATCTTCGACCGATGGGGACAAATGGTCTTTGAATCAAGGGATATCGGCTTCGGTTGGAACGGGGAAATCAGGAACCAACCCGCAGCTATGGGTGTATATGCCTGGCGGATTGATTATATTACGGTTAGCGATGATGGCACCAGACCTATAAAAACGGCCGGGACTGTGATGCTGCTTCGTTAGGATAAGGATTCCATAATAATTACTCTCAGGGTAATTTTGTCCTTTATTTCACTTTGTTTTCTTAATTTTGATTTGACTTTAAAGAATTATCCATATCCTTAGTGTTAATGGAAAAATATGATGTGATCATTGTTGGTGCCGGGCCCGCTGGCCTGATATGTGCAGAAAAGCTTGGCGGAACTGATCTGAGTGTTCTGCTAATTGAAAAAGACACTGTATTTGGAGATAAGGTGTGTGCGGGCGGACTGACAAGAAAAGTCCTCAGCATTTTTCATTTTCCGGATAATATCATTGAACATAAGATCTGCAAGACGGCAGTGCATTCCCCAAGGCGATTCAGCCATGCCGAACCCCCGGAACCGATCATGATCACCATGGACCGGAAAAACCTTGGTAGTTTTCAAAGGGCACGTCTCGACAATACCGGTGTAAAGATTTTATCAGGTACAAGGGTGACCGGGATCAAGGATGGCAGCCTCAAAACTTCTTCAGGAGAGGAATACAGGTATAAATACCTGGTTGGGGCCGATGGCTATGCATCCATTGTAAGGAGGTATCTGAAAATGCCTGTAAAGAAGAAACTGATCGGTATTCAATATATCGTTCCTGTGCCGGGCCTCGATCCAAAACTGGAAATATTCCTGGATAATGGTCATTTTAATGCATGGTTTGGATGGATATTCCCGCACAAGGATAAAATTGCTGTTGGCTGCTGCTGTGATACACGTTACTTGTCCTCAAAAAAACTCAAGGAGAATTTCCATCGCTGGCTTGAAAGAAAAAATATTGATATCAGTAAAGCTGAATACCAATCTGCACCCATCAGTTACGATTACAGGGGGCTGGAATTCGGAAATGTATTCCTTGTGGGAGAGGCAGCCGGTATGGCTTCAGGCCTGACAGGGGAGGGTATTTACCAGTCGCTTGTTTCCGGGATAGAGGTTGCCGGCTATATCACAGGCCGGAAAGAGGTGTCAGAGGAAATGAAGTTCGTGCTCAGATATAACCGGATACAGGCCCGGGTGTTGAGGCTACTGCTCTTTGCCGGGCCATTCCGCAGGATCATTCATGAACTGATTATCATACTCATGAATAATAAGAGGTTTAAGCAAATAATTAATAAAGGTTTTTCATAAGACAGCTGATGGTGAAGAAGGAGATATCGGGTTTGAAGAGGATGATTGGCAAGTTTGCCTCAAGGCAAGTAATCGAAAAGGTAGGCTCTGAGGTGAACAATATGCTTGAAGTGGTAAAAGTCAGGGATACGCTTATGCTCAATTCTGCCAACACCAATTACTCTTTCGGTGGTTTGCACAGGGTGTTTCAGAAGGCGTTTAAGAAGCTGAAGATTCATGAAAGACAGATCAGAGATGTCCTGATCCTTGGATTTGGAACCGGCAGCATTGCTTCAATACTGCATGAGGAACTGGGGATGGAATGTATGATCACCGCAGTAGAAAAAGATCCCCAGGTATTAAAGCTGGGACGCAAATATTTCAACACCGGCCGCTATACGGGACTGGAGATCATTGAGGCAGATGCTGCAGATTTCATGGCAAAAAATACCAGGTCCTTTGATCTCGTTATAGTTGATGTATATGTTGACTTTGAAGTGCCTGTCTCCTGTGAAACCTCGGAATTTGTGAGTGGAATGGAGAAATGCCTGAATACCGGTGGCATGATGCTGTTCAATAAATTGATATACAATCATAAAGCAAGAAAAGAGGCAGCGGAACTTGAAAAGAAATTTGAAACCCTTAATGGCAAAGTCAGCGTAATTAAAGTGCGTGAGAGTGTGGTGAATAAGGTGATAGTGCTTGAGAAAGGGAAAAGGCAACCAGTAACCAGTAACCAGTAACCAGCCACCAGTAGGCGGTCGTATAGGGCCTTAGTACCAGTTTAACCAGTTCAACTAATTTAACCAATTCAACCAGCAACCAGCATGTTAGCAAAATACTTCGAGAAAATAGCAAAGGAATTAAGCATCCGCTCCAATCAGGTTGCCAACACGGCTGAATTGCTGAAAGGCGGGGCAACGGTGCCCTTTATTGCAAGGTATCGGAAAGAATATACCGACAGCCTCGACGAGCAGGCCATTATGCATATACGTGACAGGATGGAGCAGCTTGAAGCCCTTGATAAGCGGCGTGCAAGCATAATTCAATCTATTGATGAGCAGGGCAAGCTTACGGATGAATTGAAAAAGCAGCTTGAAGAAGCAGAAAGCCTGTCGGAACTTGAAGACATTTACCTGCCATACCGCCCCAAACGCAAAACAAGGGCGACAATTGCAAAAGCAAGGGGCCTCGAGCCGCTGGCAAAGATCATCATGTCACAAAATCCCGGAAGTGTTTTGTCACTTGCCGAAAGGTTTGTTGATGCCGAAAAGGAGGTGAATTCAAATGATGATGCGCTGGCAGGTGCCCGCGATATCATTGCTGAATGGGCAAATGAGCATAAATATGCCAGAAACAGGATGCGCTGGCTTTTCAGGAGGTCGGCAATGTTGACTTCAAAGGTCATCAAGGGTAAAGAGGAAGAAGGCATGAACTTCAAGACCTGGTTTGATTTTTCTGAACGCATATCTTCATCCCCTTCACATAGGGTGCTGGCCATGTTCAGAGGGGAGAAAGAAGGTTTCTTACGTTTGGTTGTTGAACCTCAGAAAACAGAAGCCATTGAGATACTGAATAAGATATTTGTTAAGGCCGATAATGAATCATCAGCACAGGTAGGTCTAGCGGTGGAAGATGCTTATAAACGTTTATTGCAGCCCTCTATGGAAACAGAGATGAAGGCGGAAGCCAGGGAACGAGCCGATCTGAAGGCCATTGAGGTATTTGTGGAAAACATTCGGCAGCTCCTCCTGGCACCACCTATGGGACAAAAAACTGTCCTGGCCATCGATCCCGGATTCAGAACCGGCTGCAAGGTGGTTTGTCTCGACCGCCAGGGGCAATTAAAGCATAATGAAACCATTTATCCCCACCCTCCCCAGAATGAAGTTAAAGAGGCCATAAAGAAAATTCAGAGCCTGATCGATGCCTATAAGATCGAGGCGATTGCAATTGGTAATGGCACAGCAGGGCGTCAGACGGAGCGCTTTATAAAAAGTATACGATTCCATAAGGATGTAATTGCCGTGATGGTGAATGAAAGCGGGGCATCCGTTTATTCGGCCTCCAAAGTAGCAAGGGAAGAATTTCCCGATTATGATATAACCGTCAGAGGTTCGGTATCAATTGGCAGGCGGTTGATGGATCCACTGGCTGAGCTGGTGAAGATCGATCCTAAATCTATTGGCGTTGGCCAATACCAGCATGATGTAAACCAGGCTGCCCTCGCAAAGAGCCTGGAGGATACTGTGATGAGTTGTGTCAACCAGGTAGGTGTTGAGGTAAATACAGCCAGCAAACAATTACTTTCCTATGTGTCGGGTGTCGGGCCTTCCCTTGCAGCTAAGATCATTGGCTACCGTGATACAAACGGCCCATTCAGCTCAAGGGATGAATTTATGAAGGTCTCGGGCTTCGGGGCAAAAGCTTTTGAACAGGCTGCCGGCTTCTTGCGGATAAGGGATGCAAAGAACCCCCTCGACAGCTGTGCCGTTCACCCTGAAAGCTACTCGGTAGTAGCAGGTATGGTGAAGAAATACGGTGCAAGTGTTGATGAATTTATTAAAGATGAAAAGCTTCGGAAGCAGGTTGACCTGAAAGAGTTTGTGACGGATAAAACAGGAATGCCCACGCTGAAGGATATCATGGAAGAACTTGCAAGACCGGGTAGAGACCCTCGCAAAAAGTTCGATCTCTTTGAGTTTGAAGCCGGCGTCAACAATATTGAAGACCTGAAAGAGGGAATGGTCCTTCCGGGCATTGTAACAAATGTTACTGCCTTTGGGGCCTTTGTGGATGTTGGGGTCCACCAGGACGGCCTTGTGCATGTAAGCCAGATGGCCGACCGCTTTGTAAGGGACCCAAATGATATTGTGAACCTGAACCAGAAAGTACAGGTTAAGGTGATCACGGTGGATATGGACAGAAAGCGAATACAGCTCTCAATGAAAAATATTTGATCGGGATGTTAATGGCTTTAAAAATATTATAATCTTTGTTTCGTTATAAACTGAGTTTATATCTCTAAAATGTTGAGAAGAATAATTCCACATATCATTTTGCTCTTCCTTCTTGGATTTGTGATACAATATGCTGCTCATGGCCAGATCATTAAAGGCACCGTCATTGCCGGTGGTAGCCTGACCCAGGTGGAAGGTGATGAGATCAAAGGCTGGAGCCAGTTTGGCTTTACCGGCGGGCTAGGAGCAATTGTGCCTTTTGGGAAGAACAAAAATTGGGGTGCCAACCTGGAAACCGTTTTCAGCCCGAAGGGCTCATTCCAGAAGAAGCAATATGAGTATGACTCGTTACGTGGTACAGATGAATACCGTCTGCGCCTGAATTATTTTGAGGTCCCGGTGTATATAACATATACTGATAAGGATGTATTAACTTTTGGGTTGGGTGGCTATTGGGCAAGATTAGTTAGTGCGTATGAGCATGAACATAGTGGTTACCAGAAACCATATATGGATTCAGTTGCATTTAATAAAAATGATTGGGGATTTCTTGTTGATGTTAAGGTGCGAGTTTGGAAACATTTGCATATAAATGTTCGATATTCTCAATCTCTAATGTCAATTCGTGAAAGGTATTTTGACGCCGATGATATAAGAAAGCAAAAAAATCAGGTGATCAGCCTTAGGTTTGTATATATCTTCAATGAAGGGAAAAGGGAACGCGGACAAGAGCAGTAGCAAGATGGAGGTGATTATTTGAAACCGGCTGCAAACATCCTGCTTACATCAAAGTATAAAGCCTCTACACCATAAGGGTTTTCTTCCAGCTCCAGCATATCGTAATCACCTGCCAGCAGGGCCTGTTTTCCGCCAAATTTGAATCCGAGTACTTCGAGCATTTCATATTCATCACGGATGTAGATGACCACAAAGGCTGTGTTTGCAGAAAGCCCGTCGCCGGTTGACATGATCGCATCAACCTGCTTTTCGAAAAAGTTAAAATATATGCTGCTCATATTTTCATTGCCTCCCATTTCATAAGCAATTGCTGTTATGAAAGTCTCCCTTAGCCTGAACGGGCTAGCTCGCAGGAGTTCCCCGCCAATGCGTGCAGCGACTTCGTATTCGGCCCTGAGCAGCTCCTGCCGGGAAAGACG
>JAGLYE010000210.1 GCA_023132505.1 Bacteroidales bacterium
CATCGTTCCATGGAAGTTTGCAAAGGCCTACCAGTCCGAACCATGTACGGAACATGGGAAAGTAATGCAGTGCTTCAGCCTTATCCTCAAAGGTGGGGATCTGATTGTTCACCATATCCATAAAGATCAACCAGGCTTCATCATGCTGGGGCCCTTTGTTGGTCATGGCAAAACCACCTTGCTGTGCAAGGGATTCCTTGCTGACATACTCTGAATATTCGAGGCCTTTGTTTTCCATGCCAATGTCTTGCAGGAAGTCGGCATCGCCCCATCCTTTTTCACTGAAAATCTTTTTCATCTTGCGTACGCCAAGCCCGGCCACAAGGCCAAAGCCTTCGCCGCGGGCAAGCTGGTGGATCAATTCCATGGCTGAGTCGGCATTGCCGAAGTTCAACTTCAGCCCACCGCTGCGCTCATCATTGAGGATGCCATTTTCATAGCATTCCATGATAAAGGCCAGCAGGGTACCCCAGGAAATTGTGCAAATACCATAGGTGTCGCAGTAAAAGTTTGATTCTATGATGTAATCAGGGTTGAAGATGCCACAATTGGATCCGAGGCCACCGGCATTTTCATATTCAGGTCCATCAACGATCACTTTCTGTCCGGCATAGGGCCCGGTCCTCACCAGGTAGTCATCTACGCCTTTGGCACATGCCATGTTACAGCCGATCCAACAGCCGTCAGGAATACCTTGCGTAAAGCGGGCTTTCCATACATCACCGTGGATGGCATCAGCTTCGGGATGGCTTCCGAATTTATAATTGTGAACTGGCAGGAGGTCGTAATCATTCATGATGTTCACGAGGTGGGCTGTGCCCTTGGTCCTCATTTCGGCCTGGTCATCATCCAGTTCGCGCATTTCTTTGTTAAAAATCTTGCCGCGTTCCATGATGGCCTGCAGGTCTTTCACATCATTCAGGTTTCCTTTTACCCCGGGGATACGGCATACGATCGCCTTTATCTTCTTGTCGCGGAATACTGTCCCGATCCCACCACGGCCTGCTTGTTTCATCCTTACTTTCTTCCTCTTGGGATCATAGAAACTAAAATTGAGCATGCCTATGAGCGAATTTCCGGCAGCAGCGCCTGTGGAAACCACTGCAATGTTTTTCTTGTCTTTGTCATCAACGGCATACATCTCGGTGAGGACTTCAACCAGCTCATGGCTGTCCATGGGTTCCAGCGGTGCTTCGAATATCTCTATGCTGTGGTCGACGCCATCAATATAGATCATAATATCCTTAGCGGCTTTACCCTGCAGCTCTATGGCATCAAATCCCGAAAACTTCAAAAAGGGGCCAAAAAAACCTCCCACGTTGCTATCAATAGGGATGTTGGTTAGTGGTGAGATGGAAACACAGATGGATTTTCCTGCTCCGGAATACTGGGTGATCCCGCCAATAGGACCAGAGGAAATGTTGATCTCGTTTTCCGGGTCGTTCCATTTGGTGTCGGGCTTTGTCCCGTCCCATAAAAGTCTCAGGCCATAGCCTTTGCCACCGATGAATTTCTCTTTCATCCCGGCGGGAACAGCCTTTTCTTTTATGTCATTGTCAGAAACATTGATGTATAATGTCTTGTCGGTATATCCCCTGTGAAGGGGTTTCCATTCGTACGACCACTTTTTCAGCGTTTTGTGGGCGTTCTTCATTTCCTCTATATTCATATTATGCGCTGTTTATTGATTTATACAAGAACAAGCAAAAATATTAATTTTAACCCATCTCCCACTTTAAAACTTTTTCTAAAAAATTGATATGCAAACGGATGCATATCGGTTAATGTTAGATAATAACTTAAGTCATACTTGATTACAGGTAGTTTAGAATGGGTATAAATTGGTTAAATTGATCCGCCGTGGCGGACTAGTTCAACCAATTCAACAGTTTCATTAACAAAACCCTATCTTTGTATAGCATTATGACTATTGAAGAAATACGGCAAAGGCTAAAAAATATGACCGTCGGCATCGCCGGCTGTGGCGGACTGGGCTCCAACTGTGCCATTGCTCTGGCCAGAACGGGCATCGGAAAGCTTGTGCTTGCCGATTATGACAAGGTAAAGCCCTCAAACCTGAACAGGCAATACTTTTTCCGCGACCAGGTGGGGATGTTCAAAGCAAATGCTTTAAGGGATAACATCCGGAAAATAGATGATTCGGTTTCTGTTGAAACGCATATTCTCAGCCTGGATTCTTCCTCAATACGGGAACTTTTCGCTGACTGTGACGTAATTGTGGAAGCTTTCGATATAGATACTGCAAAGCAGATGATCATAGAAACGGTGCTTGCCGATATGCCTGAGAAATATATTATCTCCGGGCAGGGCCTGGCCGGATACGGTAATAATGAATGTATCAAAACACAAAGGCTTGGGAAATTGTTTATTGTTGGAGATGGTGAGACAGAAGTATCCGACAATGAACCGCCATTAGGCCCCAGGGTAGCAGTAGTAGCCAATATGCAGGCCAACCTGGTGCTGGAGATATTGCTTAATGAAGACTGAAATGGAGATCTTACTGAATAATCGCAAAGAAAGTATAGATAAGGATGAGATCAGCCTTGCTGAATTGATCCAAATAAAGAATTTCACTTTCAAACTATTGGTAACCAAGATCAATGGGGCGTTGGTAAAGAAAGATGATCGTTCTGAAGCACCGGTCAGGGATGGGGATGAGGTGAATATCCTTCATATGATTTCCGGCGGATAGTTATTAATATTATTGCCACAGAGTTCCACAGCTTGATATGGATTACCAACAGTGTTCCTCTGCGTCTTTGTGACTCTGTGGCAATATTTAATTATAAACTAAGCTATTCTATAGAACTTCAGCTACCACAAAGGTACTTCCTCCAACAAATACCAAATCATCATCACCTGCATTTTTGATTGCTGCACTGTAGGCATCCTTAACACTGTCATATCGACTTCCTTTAAGGCCTTTTTCTTCTGCAATTAATTGGAGTTTTTTTGCATCCAATGCCCGTGGGATATCTGCTTTGCAGAAATAATACCTGGCTGATCGGGGCAGGAGCTCAAGCACCGGCCCTGCATTTTTATCGGCAACCAGGCCAAGTACGAAATGCAACTTTTGATGTGGAGTGCTATTGATCATTTTCAAAACTTCCCTTATGCCATCAGGGTTATGGCCAATGTCACATATAGCAAGAGGCTCATTTTGCAGGATTTGCCAGCGGCCGAGAAGGCCTGTATTGGTAATGACATTTATAACTCCGCTACGAAGGTTCTCATTACTGACTTTGTATCCTCCAGATATAAGAGCATTGATTGTAGCAATTGCAGTGATAAGGTTCCGTTTCTGCCAGTCACCTTTCAATACCGGCTCCAAATCTGTCGAAATTTCCTGATCGGCAAAACTGAGCGGGCTTCCTGCTTCCCTTGCACGATCGATGAAAACATCTTTTATCTCTTCCTGGGTTTCTCCAATGATTGCCGGGATACCGGCTTTGATAATGGCTGCCTTTTCCCCGGCGATCTTTTTCGGGGTTTTCCCCAGGAATTGGGTGTGATCATAACCAAT
>JAGLYE010000211.1 GCA_023132505.1 Bacteroidales bacterium
GTGGCTTTAAATTGCACCCATTGGGCGCTTGATGGAAGAAAGATTGGAATGATGGAAAAATGGAAAGAAATACATATTAATTGCAGTGCAATATTCCAATAACATCTCTCATGTATAACAAAAAAGAACATGACCACCATCAAAGAAGGTGGGTTTCTAATTCAAATTAAAGAATATATCAGTTAACTACAATGACATTATCAAAACTCAGAAATATTGGGATCGCGGCACATATTGACGCTGGGAAAACAACAGTAACCGAGCGTATACTCTTCTTCACCGGGGTTTCCCGGAAGATGGGAGAAGTACATGACGGCCAGGCTACCATGGACTTCATGAAGCAAGAGCAGGAAAGGGGTATTACCATTGCCTCTGCTGCCATTTCAACCAAATGGGGCGATAATCAGATCAACATCATCGACACTCCCGGGCATGTCGATTTCACTATTGAAGTAGAACGTTCGCTGCGTGTGATCGATGGGATGGTTGCTGTTTTTTGTGCCGTAGGAGGCGTTGAGCCCCAGAGTGAAACCGTTTGGAACCAGGCCGACCGCTACAGGGTGCCGCGTCTTGCCTTCATTAACAAAATGGACCGAACGGGTTCTGATTTTCTGGAGGTCGTCATGCAGATGAATAAATACCTCGATGCCAATGCTGTTCCTTTCCAGGTTCCAATGGGTGCAGAGGATAATTTTCTGGGTACTATCGATATTATTGAACGAAAGGCATATACTTTTTATGATTATGAAAGAGGCGAGATCGATATCCCTGCCGAATATACAGAAAGCGTTGAAGCAGCAAGGATACAATTGATCGAAAAGCTGGCTGACTATGATGATGAGATCGCCGAATTGTACCTCGACGACAAGGAAGTGCCGGTGGAAATGTTGAAAAAAGCAGCCAGGGAAGCTACCCTGAAGCTTATGATCACCCCGGTATTCTGTGGTGCCGCATACAAAAATAAGGGGATACAATTATTGCTGGATGCAGTGGTAGATTATATGCCGTCACCTGTGGATGTAGGAGCAATTGTAGGCATAAATACAGAAGATGAGGAAAAATCACACACCAGGAACCCAAGCGTGAATGACCCCTTCTCAGCCCTTGCCTTTAAGCTGATCAATGATCCTTTTGTCGGGCAACAAACATTTATCAGGATCTTTTCCGGCGAACTAAAAAGCGGGATGCAGATATATAATTCCACCAAAGGAAAGAAAGAAAGGATCGGAAGGATCTTCAGGATACATGCCAAAGACAGGGTAGAGATCAAAGTGGCCGGTGCAGGGGATATCGTTGCACTCATAGGGATGAAAGTCACCAAGACAGGTGATACCCTTTGTGATACTGAAAACAAGTTGTTATTGGAATCCATCCATGTACCACCTCCTGTCATCGAACTGAAAATTAACCCTGAAACACGCAAAGACCAGGGTAAGTTGGGTGAGGCACTGGCAAAGCTTGCCAATGAAGATCCATCTTTTAATGTCCGTTACGACCATGAAACTGAGGAAACCATCGTTTCAGGTATGGGTGAACTTCATCTGGAGATCATCATGGACCGCTTGCAACATGAATTTGACGTAAAAGTAATATTTGGGGCACCCTCAGTAGCTTACCGGGAAACCATGTCGAACGAGGTGAAATCCAATTACAAACACTCAAAGCAAACAGGTGGTAAAGGGCAATATGCACATACCGTTATGCGTCTTGAGCCCAACCCTGGCAAAGGGTACGAATTCGTTAACCAAATCAAGGGGGGTGTAATCCCGGCAGAATTTATCTCTTCAGTAGACAAAGGAATTAAAAAAACCCTTGCGAGGGGCATAATAGCAGGATTCCCGGTGATCGATGTCAGGGTTGTGCTGGTTGATGGCGGCCACCATGCTGTTGATTCCTCTGACCATGCTTTCCAGACCTGTGCCTCCATCTGCTTCAAACAGGGATTCATGAAGGCGGTGCCAATCCTCCTTGAGCCGATGATGAAACTTGAAGTTAACACTCCGGATGATTACATTGGTGATGTCGTGGGCAACCTGAACAGGAAGCGTGGCAAAATAGAATCCATGAGAAGGTATCGTAAAGGTGCTCAGAAACTCAGCGGTTTTGTGCCCCTCGCTGAGATGTTCGGATATGCCACTCAATTACGTAATCTTTCAAGCGGCAGGGCAAACTACTCTATGGAGTTCCATCAGTATGAACCAACACCAAAAGGTGTACAGGAAGAGGTCCTCAAGGAGATCAGGGAAAAGGAACAGAATAAATAATTCCGGAACCTTTACCGATCATTACAAAGCAGGTAGTGTAAAGCTGTTTTTTATACCTTTACCTCAAAGAACGCCACGTTCTTTAACAGATATTTTATGCAGTTTAACGAATTCGGATTGAATGAACAGCTGCTCGAAGCCATATCGTATATGGGCTTTGAGAATGCGACACCTATACAAGATCAGGCCATTCCACAAATCATGCAGGGCAGCGACCTGGTCGCATGTGCCCAAACAGGTACCGGAAAAACCGCTGCCTATATACTGCCTATCCTTCATAAAATTGCAGGAAACACTGACCATCTTACCAGGGCACTGATCATCGTGCCAACAAGGGAACTTGCATTACAGATCGATCAGCAATTCAATGGTTTTGGGTATTTCACCGATATTTCTTCAATACCTGTCTATGGCGGTGGTGATGGCGGTGAATGGGAGCAGGAAAGGAAATCCTTGACGACCGGTGCCGACGTCATCGTGGCCACACCGGGTAAGTTGATCGCACACCTCGCCATGGGTTATGTTAAATTTGACGATCTGGAATACCTTGTCCTTGATGAAGCCGACAGAATGCTTGACATTGGCTTTTACGATGACATCATGAAAATTATCAATTATCTTCCTAAAAACAGGCAAACCCTGATGTTCAGCGCCACGATGGCCCCGGAGATCAGAAAGCTGGCATCCAGTATCCTCAAAAACCCGTCAGAGCTTAGCCTTGAGATCGCAAAACCGCCTGAAGGAGTTTTACAGGCCGTTTACCTTGCATATGATGAGCAAAAAACCCCTTTGATAAACAGTCTGATCGCAGATAAGCCTGAATGCAAAAGCATACTCATCTTCTGCTCAACAAAGAAGAAAGTTGCTGAGATCGCCCGTACACTCAAAGGGAATAAATACAGTGTATCAGGAATCTCCTCTGACCTGAGGCAGAGCGACCGCGAGGAAGTCCTTCGCAAGTTCAAGGCCCGGCAGATCAGGGTGTTGGTGGCCACTGATGTGATGAGCAGGGGCATTGATATCAAAGATATCAACCTGGTGATCAATTATGACGCACCGCAAGATGCAGAGGACTATGTGCACAGGGTGGGCCGGACTGCAAGGGCTGAAACAACAGGCATTGCCCTTACGTTTGTTAACCGTGAGGACATGTACAAATTGAAAAAGATCGAAGGATTGATAGAGAAAGAGATCATGAAGATCCCGCTTCCGGCTGAACTCGGCCCTGGTCCGGAATGGGACCCCAGACCCCAAAG
>JAGLYE010000212.1 GCA_023132505.1 Bacteroidales bacterium
GTAAAAAAGAATTTATCTATAGGATTAAACTATGCCGAAAGGAATCAAAAGAATGCATATTGTTTTTGCGATTGCTTGATATTGACAATCGAACTGGAGAGGAGAAAGAGAGAGCTATTTTAGTAGATGAAGTTACTCAGTTAATGAAAATATTCGGTGCAATCCTGTCTAAATCAAGTTAATTAAGACAATCCGTTTCATAGCATTGAATCATTTGAATTTTGAATTTGTTTCGGATTTAGGAATTTAGGATTTCGTGCTTCACTTAAAGATTGTCTTCCGCAAACCACTCCGAATAAGAAGTGGCTGTTTTCCCCCGCTCGCGCGGATCTCACGATCCGTGCGAATTAACCGCTCATCTCCTGATGAGCAACACATAGAAAATGAATTATCATTAAACTTTAAAATCATTAATATGTGATAAGACGTGGTGTTTCCTTTATTATTTCTAATAATGATTCGTGATCGGCATAATTTCTGGCCGAACTGAATAAATAATCCTCTTCCTTTTCAACAATCATCTCATTGACAGGATTATTATGAATATAGCTGAGCTTGTTATAGAAAAACTCTGGGCTGTAAATAATCTCAGCATGATTTCCCGATTGCCAAAATTTATAGTTTTTAATCTCTTTAAGATGTCTTCCGGCATACTCAAATTGATTAAGTATCCACTCCCTTCGACTTTCTGGCTGTTCGAGGATCTGGTCAACGATCTTTCTGGAGGTATATTTTTTGAAATCCCTGATAATATCTGATAGTTCATTTTCGCCATTTGAACGGGCAATTAGATGCAGGTGGCTTGGCATAAGGCACCAGCCAAATATTTCCATTCCCTTGTTTCGCTGGCAGTATTGCAATGACCTGACTATGGCCAACTTATGGTTTTTCCTCGTGAATACATCAATCCAACCCACCACAGTCATGGTAAGAAAATAGGATTTATCTTGCTCATACATTTTATATTTATCTGACATGGCAATTCATTTATGTGTTCATCTATTAATACCAGTATTTGAATTTTGTCACATCAGAAAGCAATGATTTTTTGTAAAGCCTTATATTTGCTTGTCGGGAGACAAGCAGTTAACGGGCACGGATCATGAGATCCGCGCCAGCGGAGGTCGAATGGAAACGCATACCGAATATCGAACAACGAATAACGAAAACTCTTCGCGCCTCAAGCCTCACACCAACCTCGTCCCGCGAACCCCGTACCCCGTACCATTAAACGCAAAGCGTTTAATTATCTGAAGCAAACCACTCCGAATAAGAAGTGGCTGTTTCCCACAGGCGAAGGTTGTGCAGTTGCACGTTTTCGGGAAATGTTGGATAGGAAGAAATTCATAGTGAATCATAAGGCAGCATATTAATAAATCCTAAGCTCTAAATCCCTAAATTCGAAACAATACTTAATGAGTTAAGCACAAATAAAAAAAATTGGCGATATTCTGTCTAAATCAATTTAAATATGCCAATCCGTTTCACAGCATTAAATCATTTGAATTTTGAATTTGTTTCGGATTTAGGGATTTAGGATTTCGTGCTTCACTTAAAGATTGTCCTCCGCAAACCACTCCGAATACGAAGTAGCTGTTTCCCACAAACGAAGATTGTGCAGTTCCACATTAGCAGGAAGGTGGGATTTAATGATGTCCGCAAAATTTGTAACCAGGTTTTCGCTGGTAGGCTGATAATCCACCACGATCAGATTTTCCGTATGCTTTTTCATGCTTGTGATCATGTCGGGATCAGCTTCACTATTGATAACAAGTGCATGGTCGAAACGATCTACGATATGGTCTTTGACAATTGCCTTGAGGTCTTTAAAGTCCATCACCATGCCTTTCTTGGGAGAGTTTTTGTCGGTAATCGGAATTCCTGTAACCGTTACAAAAAGCTTATACGAATGACCGTGTATATTACGGCAGGGGCCGTCATAGTCTTTCAGCATATGGGCCATCTCGAAATCGTACATTTTGGTGATCCTGATCTTTGCCATAACTAATCCATTTTCATGAATGAAGAAACATACGACTTCCGGCTTTGTTCATCAAACAAGCTGAGTATATATAAACCGGCAGGCAACTTATTGCAATCGATTGTGGCGCTACCCGAACCAATAATATCAGAAACAACTTGATTTCCAATTGAATTATAGATTATTGCCTGAACACCGGTACAGGATGTATTCATACTCACGTGCAATGTATTTACAACAGGATTTGGGTAAAAGCCGGCTTCCAGCCAGGTTCCGGTTTCTTTCATGCCAGCAGACTCACCCCATATATCATAAACAAATTCAGGGTGGTCGATAAAAGGGTTCCTGTTATCCTGGTATGAATACACCACATTATTACGGTTGATCTCAAAAGCATCGGGCGGATCCTGCTCATGCCAGTCGAGCAAGGTACTCAAACGACCATGCTCAGGAGCCGGTGAAGTATTTACTGCGTCAACAGCCGTAAGGTCCAATTCCCCGTTATCACCCTCGTAGCGGACATCCATGTACAGGATTATACGGGCGACATCACCTTTCACCGCATCGCGGGGTTCCCAGGTATAAGCGGTGTAATAACATCCTGTTGCCTCTGAGTGCTGCTGCCCTCCTTCGTCAAAATCTTTATTGCCACGATCAGAGTTCACAGAAGCATCTGTGGGCCGTATCATGTGCGCATCGGTACCGCAGGGGGGATCATTACCGAAATCACCATGGGATTTTGCCCAAACGTGCTCACGGTTCCAGTCGTCGGGCCCTCCCCCGAAAGTGCTTTTCGCCTGCGATCTTCCTGTGTACAGTAAAATTATGTTATTGGAATTTTGCGGATCTTCATCCGACTCAGGGAGAATATAATCACGTAAGTCGTCGTATGAAGGCTCATCGTGATCATCAATAATATTATGCAATACAGCCTTTAATCCCTCTCCATATAAACCTTCCGTACCATTATAGTATCCGGGAGGGATCTGCGCTTTGATATTTAAAACCCAAATACAACTTATAAAAAATAAAATCAGCGCTCTTTTCATTTCAATAGAAATCCTGTTAAATCATTTCATAAAAATCCAGTGCCAGCAATACTGCTAATATGACCAGCAAGAGGCCTGCAGTAAGCCCAACAAAAGTAGTATAAATAATTCTGCCATTTCGTTTTCCCATGTACATCCCTGTAACCGATAAAATGACTGTTAAAATTGAAATAGCGGCGATTGTTTCATCTGAAACCAG
Organism: Bacteroidales bacterium; assembly: GCA_023132505.1. Lineage (GTDB taxonomy): Bacteria > Bacteroidota > Bacteroidia > Bacteroidales > B18-G4 > B18-G4. The sequence goes on from JAGLYE010000212.1 coordinate 3,230, forward strand.
CCGCAGCAGGCCATAACCGAGGCCTATCATAAAAGCATTCAATGAAGAAGCAAAAGCTACAGCTATTAATTCGCCATACTTGCTGAGGTCATAAGACTTTTGTTCCGGCCTCACCCGTATAGCTGAATAGATCAGCTTCACGCCGGTCAGCAGTATGATCGCTTCGGCAAATGGTATTGCCAGCCAGCCCATTGAATTAGCAAATGAATTACCTGTCCAGGAGCCCAGCCAGAAAAGCCCTGCCTGGAAAAACAAAAATGCAATGGCCACCATCATGATCTCCGAAAA
>JAGLYE010000213.1 GCA_023132505.1 Bacteroidales bacterium
GAAATATCGAAGGTGCCGCCACCGAGATCAAAAACTGCAACTTTCACATCGATTGCTTTTTTATCAAGCCCATAGGCGAGGGCTGCAGCCGTGGGTTCATTGATGATCCTGCGCACTTTTAGTCCGGCAATCTCACCGGCTTCTTTGGTAGCCTGTCGCTGAGAGTCGCTAAAATAAGCTGGTACGGTGATCACAGCTTCCGTAATATCCTGCCCCAGGTAGTCTTCGGCAGTTTTCTTCATTTTTTGAAGGATTATAGCTGAGATCTCCTGCGGTGTGTATTTCCTGTCGTCGATCTGTACACGAGGTGTATTGTTATCACCTTTGACTACTTTATATGGTACACGCTTTATTTCTGTTGAAACCCTGTCGAAGGTTTCCCCCATAAAACGTTTAATACTGTATACTGTTTTTTCAGGATTGGTGATGGCCTGTCTTTTAGCAGGGTCACCAACCTTGCGCTCACCATTCTCTGTGAATGCTACTATTGATGGAGTTGTCCTGCGTCCTTCACTATTCGGAATAACAACAGGCTCATTCCCTTCCATCACTGCAACACAAGAATTGGTAGTTCCTAAGTCTATTCCAATTATTTTTCCCATTTGAATCTATATTATTTTGTTTGACACTTTATTTTCTGACTCACATATGTCAATGATTGTGCCAAGCCGGAATATGTCAGGAAAAACATAAGTTTTCAAAGGGAGATGTGACAAAAAGGCAGAAATCTGATCAGAACCAAGTGGGAGAGTCTGTCGAAAGCCTCGGTTTATCTAAGTAAAAAGGAAATTTTAAGGGAGATATTAATACTGGAATTTTAGCCAGTAATAATCATTCTTGATCAAAGATACAGTTACATCGTTGAGTTTTTTCGTTTTAATAGCCCTGGCCCTTGATGAGAAAATACCAATTCCGTTAATGATATTGGAATATTCAGGCCGGTCCTGAATGATGCTGCTGGAGGGCTCCGTCACCTCCATATAGGTATTCAGTTCTTTGCCTCCGGCTTCAATAATAAACTCAAGGGTGCTTGTGAAGCGAACAGTGACTTTTGCCTCTTCTGCTGCATCTTCATAAGGTACGTAGGTTGTAAGTGCTGTGTAAAACGTGTTGCCGGTATAATAAGATTCCATTTCATCTCCAAAGAGGGATTTTTGAGTATCCTTGTGCCAGTCGAAAAAACGGTAGACTGTATCCGGTGAGTCTTCCATGAGTTCCTTGTAATGGAAACGAATGATTACATCATAACGCGGGGCTTCCTCCTTGCGATTCCAGATCACAGGCTTTGGGTCGGTATTGTTATTAATGGCTATTTTTTTTGCAAAACCCGGCGTTATGATATCGTTTGTTTCGAATTTAAACGTAACAGCTTCAGATGTTACTTCCGTGTCCTTATACAGGACGCGAAGCATATACTTTTTATCTTTTTCAGGCTGAAAGGCACTGAAATAGATGATCTGGTTGGGGTTATAAAAGACCCCGGACTCCTTATTGGTGATGGTAATGGTGTCGAAGTAGACAATGTTTTGCGGATCATCTTCGGGCCATATCCTGACATCCAGCTTTTCAATAAATTCGCTGGAATCGGGGATCTGTGCCATGATCAAAGCATTCTCAGGACCGAGAAAGGCTTTGTTTATCTTAAGGTAAGTAGTATCGTCATACGGGTCAAGAAGCCCGTAAACAACTATAATTTGCTGGTAATCGGCATTTATATCAACATCATTGCTGCATCTGTTAAAAAGGAGCAGTGCCGGAAGTATGAGCAGTAGAAATGAAACTTTCTTCATTTAAGTCTGATTAAGGATGACAAAAGTATATAAAAAAATCAATATGCCCCGGATGTAAAATAAATTTTAAATGATGCCGGTGTAACTGACTTTCAGCATCAAACAGTCTGTATTTAAATTTCTTTATACCTTTGCTGCAACAATTGAAATCAACCTAAAAAGGATAAGATGGAATTAGAAGCTACCTTCCCCAAGATAACAACGCATGTCTTGCAGGAAATGAAGCTGAAACAGGAGAAGATCGCCATGCTGACTGCTTATGATTTTAGCATGGCACGAATCCTCGATCAGGCCGGTATTGATATCATTCTCGTGGGAGATTCTGCTTCCAATGTGATGGCGGGCCATAAAACAACCCTCCCGATCACCCTGAATGATATGATCTATCATGCTTCGTCTGTTATGCGGGCGGTGAAAAGGGCACTCGTGGTTGTAGACCTCCCTTTTGGAACCTATCAGGGCGATTCTAAAGTCGCCTTGCAGTCAGCTATCAGAATTATGAAAGAAGCCGGTGCAAATGCAGTAAAAATGGAAGGAGGGGAGGAGATATTGGAATCAATTGAGCGTATCCTTTCCGCAGGGATCCCTGTGATGGGCCATCTTGGGCTCACCCCCCAGTCTATCCATAAATTCGGTACATATGTGGTTCGTGCCACAGATGAGGATGAAGCAAGAAAACTTGTACATGATGCTCAGATACTGGAAGAAGCAGGCTGTTTTGGCATTATCCTCGAAAAGATCCCTGCCAGGCTGGCGGCTGAGGTAGCACAGAAAGTCAGGATCCCGGTTATTGGTATTGGTGCAGGCCATGAGGTTGATGGGCAGGTACTGGTCCTGCACGACATGCTTGGTATTACCCAGGAGTTCTCCCCCAGGTTTCTGCGAAGGTACCATAACCTTAGCGAGGAGATTAAAGGCTCGGTAAAGGCATATATCACTGATGTGAAGAGTATTGATTTTCCGAATGAACGAGAACAATATTAGAAGTGCCTGGTTCCTAGTGCCTAGTGCCTAGTTCCTAGTGCCTATTTGGAAGTAAAGATTGTTGAATTTAGATTTCTTTTTCAATTAATAAGGTCCGAAATATCCACCCTTCTGAAGTCCTTTATGAGGATAACCACATCATTATTATAAACAAACGTTCTTCCGACATTGTACAGGGTGATAAGACCGGGGATGTGCCGTTAAGCGAGATCGTTAAGAAATATATCAAGGAAAAGTATAAAAAGCCCGGAGATGTTTATCTCGGCGTGGTCCACCGCCTCGACAGGCCTGTTAGCGGTGCTGTGATCTTTGCCCGCACAAGTAAGGCCCTCACCCGCCTGAATGAAATGATACGTGACCGAAAGATCGATAAAATGTATTGGGCGGTCACTGCCGGGATGCCTCCCGGAAATGAAGGACATCTGACCCACTACCTGAAGAAAAACCAGAAAAAAAACACATCCCATGCCTTTGCTGAACCCGGTGAAGGAAGACTGAAGGCTGAACTCAGGTACCACTTCCTGTTCTCGTCTGACAATTATAACCTATTGGAAGTAGCCCTGCTCACCGGCAGGCACCACCAAATCAGGGTACAACTTGCCAATATTGGCTGTGTGATCAAAGGTGACCTGAAATATGGCGCTAACAGGGCCAATAAAAATGCTTCAATACACCTGCATGCAAGAAAAATATCACTGATGCATCCCGTTAAAAAGGAAC
>JAGLYE010000214.1 GCA_023132505.1 Bacteroidales bacterium
ATTCCCCTATCAGCAGAAATCAACCCGGCGATATTACATAAAAACTGCATATCGGGCCTCACATGCAAATCATGCTCTTCTGCAGGTTTAAGGTTGACTTTGTTGCTTTCGCCAAAAGCACCCGGACTTATGCCGGCAAACATCCCAAAAGGTGTACAGCGTGACGACATACGTATGAGGTATTTTAGAAGGGTATACTTTAATTTTTCATTACTCTCTTGGTCATCCTCAGCATCGATCCATTCCTCAGCATGCTTAAACAGATTTGGGGATGCCAGGTATAGGGCTTCTGCAACAGTTTTCGAGGAATAATGATCACGCAGCAATTCTGACATCGAAGAGCTGCGAGATATCTTTTTCAAGATACTTAAAGGCAATAAAGGAGCCCTGAGCATGAAAGCATCCTGGACTTTATAGGGTACGATTTCTTCCTTTGTACGCATAAAATAACTTATATCAGTAATAAGCTCCGCGCCCACCCGGGCTCCCTGTTACTTATGAATAACAACAGTACCAATCCGATACCTGTGATGCCTTCAAGTAAGCCTTCTGTGTTCTTCCAACCGCCATATGCAGGCAAGTACCAGCTTTTATATCCAGCAAGTCCATCCTTATGAATTGCCATATTCAGGCATACATCCATCCAATGCAAGGCAGCATCTTCAAATACATTTTGCTTTGTTTTCTGCGATAATATATTGTAAAAAAGGGCAAGGCCGGACGCTCCATGGCAAATTCCGGCATCAACAACATTGTTTTCTCCGGGATCTTTTCTTAATGCCGTTTTCCCCAGTATGTCGAGGCCATCAAGCCGGTAAGAAGTTCCGGGGAATAAAGCAGCTGCCTCAAGATATGCAAGCCCTATCCCCAAATCGCCATAGCACCATGCAAGGCGGCTTGAATGCATATCATCTGAACTTTCCTTTGCCCAGGATGGAAAAGATGACCTATACTTTCCGGGATCCAGTTTCTGCTTTTCCAGGTACCTGAAACTACCTCTTATTAAGCGTTCACAAGTCTCATTTAAGATTCCTTCTTTCATGATCTTTGAAAGAACAATAATAATAGATGCAAGTCCGTGAGACAGACTCAGATTATAGCCAGTTTTCTGGGTTTCCGAATCTAAAACCGACAACCACTTCAAGCCGCCATCGGGCTCATTTTCGACTGTTTTTTCTAATTCAACTACAAGGGTTGCCAGGTGTGCCCTGTATTTTTCATTCTTTGGTTGCCTTAGGAAATAGAGGGCTGTTCCAAGTGCTCCATGAAGGTAATCGTAGTGGCCTGACTTAACCTCTGTTATCATGAACCGGTACAGGTAAGGATCCAGTTCGTCAAATATGGAAGCAGATTCCAAATTCATTAATCCGGAAGAAGAAAGGTGATGAACAAGCCAGGCTATTCCACTTAGCCCATCTGAAAACTTATATCCCGGAAAACGGCCGGCAGCAGGATTGAGTGCTTTCTCAATCAAATCCGCCGCCAGCCCATTGAAAGCCTGGTCCCCGCTCCAGTCCGCATAATAAGCACAAAAACAAGCCAATCCTGCTTTGCCACCCATCATACCCCCTTCATCAGGAACACAAGTCGCAATTGATCCAGCTATTTCATGGATCTTATTTTCCACAGGTTTGATATACCTGTCTGGAAGAAAAACCTTCCACCCCATACCTATTAATACCCAAAACAGGAAAATGTCGCACTTTTTTTTGAAAACTTTTTGAACAACTCAACATCCAACACTCAACATCCAACACTATTATTGTTATTTTTGTTTAAAATCCGCAGCCATGAAAACAAAAGAAGAGATCGTCAAGAACTGGCTTCCGAGGTATACCGGGGAAAAACTCGAAAACTTTGGTGAGTATATCCTGCTGACCAACTTTCATAAATATGTAGAGTTATTTGCCGAATGGAACAATGTGAAGATCATAGGGATGAACAAGCCCATGCCCTGTGCCACAGCCAATAATATCACCATTATTAACTTTGGGATAGGAAGCGCCAATGCCGCCACCATCATGGACCTTCTAAGTGCCATTAACCCGAAGGCAGTGCTTTTCCTTGGAAAATGCGGTGGGCTAAAAAAGAAAAATGAAGTAGGAGACCTGATACTCCCGATTGCTGCAATCAGAGGCGAAGGAACTTCGGATGATTATATGCATAAATCAGTTCCTGCCCTGCCGGCCTTTAACCTTCAAAAAGCCGTTTCCACAACGATCAGGGATTTTAAAAGAGATTACTGGACAGGAACCGTTTATACTACCAATCGCAGAGTTTGGGAGTATGATGAATATTTCAAGGAGCATCTGAGAAAGACCCGCACCATGGCCATTGACATGGAAACAGCAACGATTTTTATCGTAGGTTTCCAAAATGAGATTCCGTCAGGAGCTTTGCTGCTGGTTTCTGACCAGCCTATGATCTCAAGCGGTGTCAAAACTGAAAAGAGCGATGGTAAGGTAACAGAGAAGTTTGCAGAAGACCATCTTAAAATAGGCATAAATTCCCTGAAAATGCTCATAAATAAAGGCTTAACAGTAAAACACCTTTATTATGATTATAAAGAAGAGATGGATGGAATATGAAATTTGAAGACATTCTCTCCGACCTGAGAAACAAGATATACAAGCCTGTTTACTTTCTTCATGGTGAAGAGGAATACTTCATTGATATCATCACAGATTATATTGCTGATAACATCCTTGATGAAGCTGAAAAAGAATTCAATCAAACCATTTTGTATGGGAAGGATGTAAATGCCGGAAGCATTATCGATACTGCCCGCCGTTATCCGATGATGGCCAGCTACCAGGTGGTCATCGTGAAAGAGGCTCAGGTCCTCACTACCCTGAATGATATGATCGGCTATACCGACAATCCTGTTGATTCAACCATTCTGGTCATTTGTTATAAACACAAAGCCTATGATTCGAGGAAATCCCTGGCAAAAAGCATTCAAAAGACAGGTGTAGTCTTTAAGTCAGACCGGCTTCCTGAATACAAGCTCCCGGCCTGGATCAATGAACAGGTAAAAGCAGCAGGATTTTCTATCACTCCTGAAGCAGGCAGATTACTCACAGCCAGCCTGGGCAGCAATCTTACCAAGATCAGGATGGAACTTGGGAAACTTATGCTGAACGTAGAGCCGGGGGGGGTGATCAATGAAGATGTGATAGAGGAAAACATCGGCATCAGTAAGGAGTTCAACATTTTTGAGCTGCAAAAGGCCATGGGAACCGGTGATATCTACAAAGTTAACCTCATATGCAAGCATTTTGCCGCAAACCCCAAGAGCAATCCATTTGTACTCACCATTATGCTCTTGTACCAGTTCTTCACCAAGCTCCTGATCTTACATTCCCTGAAGGATAAATCGCAAGACAATATTGTTGCTGCTGAAATTTCAGTCAGGCCATATTTCGTAAGGGATTACCGAACTGCGGCCAAACGTTTTGATCAGGCCCGGATCATTAAGGCCATCAACTTG
>JAGLYE010000215.1 GCA_023132505.1 Bacteroidales bacterium
ACTTGTGCAGGCAGGTGGCGGTGGCCGAAAATGAGATAATCAAGATCAGGATGCTTTTTCAGCATGTCTTCGCCGTACTTGTACAGCATCTCACCCTTGATGTTATTGGTGGTGTCTTTTTTTCCTTCTTTGGCTACATTGGCGAGGCGGCTCTTCTTCGAGAAGTATAATCCCATACGCGCCCCCAGGTCGGGGTGCAGCCAGCGGAACAACCATTGGTTGATGCGGCAGGCAAATACCTTTTTGAGCAATTTATAACCCCCATCGCCCGGGCCCAGGCCGTCGCCATGGGCAAGATAGAATTTCTTGCCTGAAAAATTCATGATCTCAGGCTTGCGGTACAGGCAAATGTTTAATTCTTTTTCTAAATAATTAAAAGCCCATACATCATGATTGCCCTTGAACAGGCTAATGGGTATGCCGGCATCAGTGATCTCGGCCAGTTTTCCGAGTAAGCGCACAAAACCTTTCGGCACCACCGTCTTGTACTCAAACCAGAAATCGAAAATATCACCCATAAGGAATATGTGCGCAGCATCTTCTTTTACCTCATCCAACCATTGTACAAACAGCTTTTCCCTTTCCAGGCTGCCGGCATGGTCGGGGATGCCGAAATGAAAATCGGAGGCAAAATATATTTTTTTTCTTTCTCCGGGGCTAGTCATCTGAGGTGATTTTTTTACAATAATAAGAAATTGTGTTTAAAATTGAAGCGTGCTGTGGATTAAATCAACAACTTTCTGTGGCAACTCTCTGAAATCCCTGTCGTGATGTACAATGCGTCCTTTTGTATCAATAAGGAAATATGCAGGAAGTTGCATCTTCAGGTTGAAAAGCTTTTGGAGAGGTGAACGTACGCCATCCATATCATCAATATGTAAGCCGGGAAGGGAGTCAAGCTCAATTGCTGCTCTCCAAATCTTTTGATCAGTGTCGAATGAGATCGTCAGCAACTCCAATCCTTGCTGGTGATAATTATCGTATGTTTTCTTGATTACCGGGTTTGTCTGCCGTGATTTTGCATCAGATGCTGCCCAAAAGTAGATCAGAAGAAGCCTCCCTTTATAGTTCTGTGGACCGGTTTTTTCACCATTGATGGCGTACAGCTCAAACTCAGGTACTAGCCTCCCCGCTGAGAGGCGTTGCTTCGCTTTTTCTTCATATTCGATGCTGGCTTTGATGTTTTCAACCTGAATGTGAAAGTCTTTGGCATATTTGTTTTCAGGCATTCGCTCCATCAGGGCCTTATCAACAATCTCGTAATAATTGAAGTCTTTGCGCTGGTCGAATAGTAAAAATTCCCTGAAAAAGCCATTGATGATCACTATAGCTGCTAATGAAGATGGATACATGGTAACAGTACTCTTTGCATATTCCTTAAAGGCATTATGGATAATGATGAATTCCTCGTTTAAACGTTCCCTGATCGCCGGGAAGTCGGGAAGGGACTGGCTGTTGTGAAAGATCGCCGACAAAGAATCCACCTTGTACTCCTCACGATTTAATTTTTCAAGGAAATTGGCTACCAGCATACACTCTGTGTTGCCTTGTATGTGGTATGGCCAGGCTTTATCATTGGTTTGCTCTATCTTCACAGTATCCCCGTTTTTGGCAACAACGATCAAAGGGTATAAATCATTATTTTCAAGCCTGAAGAGGGCATAATCCGGTGAGTCGAGCGTAATCGTGAAAGCGGTATCCGATGCAAGATCTACGGAGTCTATAGTTTCTATGTTTGCGGCATAAACTCTTGTAAGGTATAATTTTGAATCAGAAGAGAAGTAGTTCCCGATAATAAGTGTTTCCCCTTTCCCGGGTTTTTCTTGTCCGCAAGAAGAAAACAATAGCAGGATAAAAATGATCATAAAGTATGGCCTGTACTTTTTCATATAGTAAGTTTATTGCAGTGTTCAATCATGGTCTAAACGATCAGTTAAGCGTTGAAGTATTATTTAGAGTGTAAAATTATGTTATTTATTGAATTTGACAGCAAACACTTTTGAATTGATATTATGTTTAATTTCATCATTGAAAATTGTGTTTGATGAACTTTGTACTTAGAGTATTTTTCTTGCTGGTTTTGTGCCTGATGATCAAGTCGGTGGAGGCACAAAGGATTTTGCTGGTTGAAAAACCGGGGAAGTTCAAAAACTACAAATATTTTGTGGGGAGCGATATCACGGTCCGGACAGCCCCATATGGAGATAAGTCCGGCGGCACCATTCATGAGGTCACCGATACCAGTATCCTGATCAACTTTGATAACGAGATCATGCTGGAAGATATTCAGATGGTGCTGCGGCCGAGATGGGGCCTGGGTTTGCTGTCCAAGATAACAAGGATCGCCGGTGCAGGCTACTTCATTCTTGATGTGGTCAATAATTCCATTAATAGCAATCCGACAATTGTAGATAAAAACACACTGATGATCAGTGCAGGGATGGTGGCATTCAGTTATGCGCTTGTGCCTTTACATAATAAGCGCATCAAACGGGGGGAGAAATGGCGGATCAAGGTGCTGAACATGTCGATGGATGAGGAAGTCCCTAATCCGTTTCAGCGATAAATGCTTTGATGATCTGAGTCATGCTGGGCTCAGCAATGCTTGCTGCATCAATAACGTCATCATGGGTTATCTTCACGATCTTGCCTTTAACGCCCAGGTCCGAGATCACTGAAAAAGCAAGGCATGGAAGCCCGGCCTGCCGGGCAACGATCACTTCCGGTACGGTTGACATGCCTACGGCATCACCGCCAATTATCCGAACATATTTATATTCAGCCGGGGTTTCAAAGGTGGGTCCTGTAACCGCGGCATAAATCCCTGTACGGTATTTAATGCCCAGCCTGTTGGCAATCTCTTGTGCTTTTTCACGTAATGTGTGGTCATAGGGTTCGCTCATGTCGGGGAAGCGTGGGCCGAGAGCGTCTTCATTAGGGCCTATAAGCGGATTGGTTCCCATCAGGTTTATATGGTCTTCAACAAACATCACATCCCCCACAGTGAAATCAGGATTCAGTCCGCCACTGGCATTCGACAGGATGAGGATACGTATGCCAAGTTCCTTGAACACTCTTATCGGGAAAGTAACCTCCTGCATGCTGTAGCCTTCATAAAAGTGAAATCGCCCCTGCAGGGCAACTACCTGTTTGCCGCTTAGCTTGCCAAAGATGAGCTTTCCCTGGTGTCCCTTCACCGTAGAAACCGGAAAGTTCGGGATGTCTTTATAGTCGATGATGTGTTCAGTCTTGATCTCGTTCACCAGGCCGCCAAGGCCTGTGCCCAGGATGATCCCGAATTCAGGGGCAAGGCCGGTTTTATGCTTCAGAAAGTTGCTGGTTTCCTGTATCTTTTTCAACATATTCGCGGATTTGGTCGTCAAAGATAATATTATCTCCGTTATGGAACTCGAACTTTATCGGAATATAAAACACAGGCATGTCTTTGATCAGCTCCCGAAGGGCCGATTTGTCGAGCCGCATGGCATC
>JAGLYE010000216.1 GCA_023132505.1 Bacteroidales bacterium
CAACCCTCAACCCTCAACCCTATTTTTTGCCGTTATCTTTCCCAAAACCACCTTTAACTGATTCCATCTCAATATATTTGACACAGGCACATTTATGTAGTATTTTCATTGCATGATTTGCTTAAATGCAAGCAGATCACAACGGCTAATACAGGATAAATCTTATCCTACCCCGCTCCATTATACCCGGCCTTCAACATTAATCCCAAGGTTGAAGGCCTTTTTTTTATATATGCCTACATTTGCCTATGCAAATAAACCCTGCAGGAGATCCTGCCAATGTGGGATCAATTCATCTTTGAATATTCATTTAACTTTGTTCTTGAATATTAAGTCTTATTGATTTAATTTTATGCTCCCTTAGCTGATACATATGAACAAGTCGACACCTGACCGTCTCCACATATTGTACCTGCCAAAATGGTATCCGCACAAATATGACCCTATGTCGGGGCTATTTATCGAACGCCATGGTATATCGGCATTGCCCCATTGTGATATTTCTGTGCTGTATGTACATGCAGACGACAAGCAGAAGAAGCCTATATACCAAATGATGATCAGCGATAACGAAACCCTGAATACGATAAGGATATATTATAAGAGGGCCGGCACAGGCATCAAGCCCCTCGACATGATGATAAATACATGTCGATTCGTAAGGAGTCATTTAAAAGGCATCAGGGAGATCAGGAAAAGATATGGAAAATTCGACATCATACATGTACATGTGCTTACAAGGCATGCTGTGATCGCCCTCCGGGAGAAGATCAGGCGGGGTATCCCTTTCGTGATCACCGAACACTGGACAAGGTACCTGCCATCTACCAACACCTTCAACGGGGCTTTCCGTAAATGGATGACACGCATAGTAGCCAAACAGGCATCGGCCATCATGCCGGTAACGGCCAACCTCCGCGATGCCATGATCGATTGTGGCCTCAAAAACAATAATTATATCGTCATTCCGAATGTGGTTGACATAAAAATGTTCTCTCCAGATCCTGATAAAAAACCCGGAGACAAGGCAAAGATCATACATGTTTCCTGTTTCGATGACCAGCAGAAGAATATTTCAGGCATCACAAGAGTAATCAAGCGTTTGTCAGAAAAAAGGCAGGATTTCACTGTCGATATGGTTGGAGAAGGCATCCATTATGAGGAACTGCTGGAATATGGAGATGAGATGGGCGTGAAAAACACCTATGCCACTTATTTTGGGCTAAAAGAAAACGAAGAGCTGGCAGCTTTGATGAAAGCGGCTGATTTTATGATCATGTTTAGCAGGTATGAGAACCTCCCTGTGGTGATCCTTGAAAGCTATGCCTGCGGCGTACCGGTAATATCCACTGATGTTGGGGGTATCAGGGAGCATATGAATAAAGACCTGGGCATTTTGCTCGATTCCGAAGATGAAGAAGCATTTTACAATATTCTCGATAATATGCTCGACAACTACCGGGATTACAATGCGAAAAAGATAAGGGAGTATGCTGTCAGCCATTTCAGCAATGAGGTGATCGGAAAGCAATTATCAGAAGTTTATAAAGCTGTCACAAAATTATAAAAGCACAAACATTGATCAACAAGATACTTAACACCTTCGGGACCCGCAGTCTTTCTGCTGTGATCAACTTTCTGATCGCTATCGCGGTATCTCAATACCTGGGTCCGAATGGTAAAGGAGAGCAGGGAATCATCATTGCCACAATTGCTTTTGTACTCGTTTTCTCTAACCTGGTAGGTGGTGGCACATTGGTTTACCTGGTGACGCGGTACAAATTCTCAGTATTGTTGCTCCCCTCCTACCTCTGGTCGCTGTTGATCAGCATTTTTGCTTTCGGAATATTATTCATTTTCAAAATCGTTGACCAGCAGTTTATATTACATATCTGTGCGTTGTCGGTATTAAATTCATTTACCAACATACATTCGACGCTTCTGATAGGGCGTGAAAAGATCAAAGCCGCCAACCTGGTCAGCCTGGCACAGCCGCTCATTGTCATCCTCAGCTTACTCGTATATTTCCTGTTGCTAAAGGAAGAAAGCATTACGGCCTATATTCATTCGCTGTATTTCGCCTTCGGCGGAAGCCTGTTGATCAGCATTATATACATGGCAAAGACCTTTGGCAAGCTTTCATTTCATCCTGTCGGTGAATACCTTGGAGTTATCCGGGAGCTCTTCCGCCTGGGCTTCATGAACCAGATGGCCCATATCACCCAGATGATGAGCTTCAGACTGAGCTATTACTTCCTGGAATTATATCATGGGGAGGCAAGCGTGGGGATCTATTCCAACGGGATACAAATTATGGAGTCCATCTGGCTGATCAGCAAAAGCATCTCCCTGGTGCAATATGCCCGTATTGCAAATACCGATGACAAGAAATATTCTCAGGAATTAACTGTAAAACTGCTAAAGGCCGGGTTCTTAATCAGCCTGGTATGTATCATACCGCTTCTTATTCTGCCGGAATCATTCTACCTGTTTATTTTTGGCAAAGGCTTTACAGGTGTTAAAGAGGTGATCTGGATTCTCGCCCCCGGTGTGCTGGTTTACAATTTTTCCATCATCCTTGGACACTATTTTTCGGGAACCGGAAAATACCATGTCAACACCATTGCCTCCAGCATAGGACTGGTGGTTTCAATTATTCTTTTTACAGCCCTAATCCCTTCTTATGTTACCATAGGAGCCGGTATAGCCACAAGTATTAGTTATGCAGTAACAAGTTTTGTGGTACTTATATTTTTTATGCGTGAAACAAAAATCAGTACCAGCTCTTTTTTGCTGACCACCGAAGACCTGAATGTTATCAGGGGCCTATTTAAATGATAATAATTAGATTATGTCAAAAGAGATAAAGATCTGCAGCAATTGCATTTTAGATGAAAAGATAAAAGGCGTTATCATTGATGATGATGGCATTTGCAACTATTGCAAAAATCATGAGCCATTTACTCCGCATGGTGAATCGAAACTTTTGAAAATATTTAGAAAAGCGCAACACAAGAAAAGACATTACGATGCACTTGTTCCATTGAGTGGTGGTAAGGACAGTACATATGTTTTGTATTTGGCGGTAAAGAAATATAAGCTCAATGTGTTAACTTATACATACAACAATGGGTTCATGAGTGATTTTGCCAAAAAGAACATTGAAGCATCCGTGAATAAACTCGGAGTTGACCATATCTGGATAAAACATGATCCAAACCTGATAAAAGAACTATACCGGACGGCACTTTTACATTCCGGTGAGATCTGTGGTATTTGTGGAGTTGGCATTGAAAGAAGTATGTTAAAAGTATCGGAAGGTTGGAAAATCCCGCTCATACTCTTAGGTCACACACCAACGGAGGCAAATTCATTCACATCTGAAAATATTTATGACCAAAACAGGATCAAAGCAATATTTGCTCAATCAGACAACATAAACAAGCAGATGTTGAAACGCTTCCTGGTGTACC
>JAGLYE010000217.1 GCA_023132505.1 Bacteroidales bacterium
TGATGCACGTCCGCTCAGCGATTTTGTAAAGAGATATCTTGGGTTTTTCAGATCGATAAAGCAATATTACTACGGGCTGAACGAAGAGCTCGTCAAAAAGAACATGGCTTACCAGGGGGGTGCTTTCAGGCAGCTTGCTGAAAATATTGAAAGCAAATCGGAAACCTGGCCCTGGGAAAAAGTGATTTTTGCAGGATTCAATGCATTAACGCCATCCGAAGAAAAGATCGTCAGGCACCTCCTTAAGACAGGACAGGCAGAGGTGTTCTGGGATGCCGACAAATACTATACGGAAGATCCGGATCAGGAAGCAGGTATTTTTCTGCGCAGGTATTTCAGGGATTTTGATAAAGGAGAACCCAGATGGGAGGAGAACGGCTATGCAGATAAAAAAGACATCCAGATCATCGGCGTTCCTAAAAATGCCGGGCAGCTCAAGCATGCCGGGGAGATACTGCTCAAACTAATAAAAAATAAGGGAACTCTCGACAATACAGCCCTCGTATTGCCTGATGAAAGCCTGCTGTTGCCTATGCTGAACAGCATTCCGGAAGAAGCAGGCAGTTTCAATGTTACCATGGGACTGGCACTTAAAAACACACCGCTTTTTTCCCTCTTCGATACTGTTTTAAGTATGCATCAAAATGCTGAGCGTTTTTCACAAATGAGAGAAAGTGCGCAAAGGGTATATTATAGCAAAGACCTTCTTAAACTGGTTAATCATCCCTGGTTCGGAATGCTTTTACCTGATATCAAAGAAGGAAGTTCATACAGCATGAGCGACAGGGTCAGAAAAAGCAACAGGATATTCTTCCCTGCTGAGGGCATAAAGAAATTATTTGACGATTCAGGATCGGGCTCAGCCATTGATATTATATTCCCCTGTGACCCGGGGCCACTGTCAGTATTGGCTTCACTTTCCGACCTGCTGGCTATATTGCGAAAAAAGTTCATAGACCTCCGAAAAGACAGCAGTCAGGATTACGGTGTTGAACTGGAATACCTGTTTCGTTTTAACAATTTAATGCAACGGCTGCAGGAACTTGTTCAAACATATAAAACCATTAATACTCTCAAAACGCTGCAAATGATATTTCGCCAGCTTGCCGGGCAAGAGCGAATTGCTTTCCGCGGGGAGCCGCTGCTGGGTTTGCAAATCATGGGGATGCTCGAAACCCGCACACTCGACTTCGACACGGTGATCATGCTCTCTGCAAATGAGGGCATTTTACCTGCAGCAAAAATGCCAAATTCCTTCATCCCATACGATATGAAACAAGAATTTGGCCTGCCTACCTACCGGCACAACAATACCGTTTTTGCCTATCATTTTTACCGCTTGCTGCAAAGGGCCAGGAATATTTACCTGCTCTACAATACAGAACCAGGGCCGTTAGGCGGTGGAGAAAAAAGCCGGTTCATCACCCAGCTGCAGCATGAAATCCCTAAGTACAACCCGGACATCCAAATTACGGAGAAGCTACTCTCAATGCCTCCCCAACCTGGAAACAGGGATACTGCCATTGTCATTCAGAAAGATGATAGTGTACTCCGCCTGTTGCAGAAGGAGGCGAAAAAAGGATTCCACCCCAGTTCGCTTAACATATATATTAACTGTCCGCTTCAATTCTACCTCACCAGACTCATTAAAGTAGAGGAAAGTGATGATGTTGAAGAAACCATCGATGCTAAAACGCTGGGAATTGTCATTCATGAATCACTCAGGTCGATCATGAAAGATTGCCTGCATCAGCCCCTCGACAAAGAAACTTTCAGGCAATTCAAAAAAATAACGGCAGCTGAGGTTAAAAGGCAATTTGGTAAATTTTACCATGACGATGACATCAGCTATGGGAAAAACTACCTGATCGTGAATGTAGCATTGAATATGCTCAATCAATTGTTTGACAGGGAAGCAGGCTGGCTTGATGATGGAAAAGAACTGCTCGTGACTGCACTTGAAGAAGTACTCTTCACATCTGCAAATATCACCGACACGGTCAATATCGATCAAATCAATTTTAAGGGGACCATAGACAGGGTAGACAGCAAAGCAGGAAAGGTAAGGATACTGGATTATAAGACAGGAAGTGTTAAAGCGGGTAAGCTAAAACCGGATGCATGGGAGGACCTTTTTACCGATCCTGAATACAGCCAGGCTTTGCAGCTGATGATGTATGCATGGTTATATCATAAGAATTACCCGGAGGTTTCAGAACCGGAGGCAGGAATCATTTCCCTGCGTGCTCCGGGCAAGGGTCCCGTAATGCTCTTTGCCCCTGATAAGAGGCCTCTCGACCCTGATGTACTGAAAGAGTTTGAAGAGCACCTGATAAAACTGTTGCAGGAAATTGTTGACCCTGGTGTACCATTTGCACAAGCAGAAGATGTGAAAAGATGCAAATATTGTAGTTTTAAGGCCATTTGCAACAAAACGATATCCAATAATACATATTAAGTTTTCAAAATCAATAAAATATTAAGTATGAAAAAGATTAGTTTTATTACATTATGTCTGCTGGCAATATTCTTCCTCAGGTTTGCCAATGCCCAAAGTGTAAGCCTTTCCATGGCAGAGGAAGCTGCCCAAAAATGGCTTCAGGTTCATAAACACCATAAATCAGGTAGTTTCCATCAGATCACAGATAAAAAGGGATCGCTCATGGCATACTGTTTTGACCTGGTTCCGGAGGGGTACATCATTATATCCTCAAACCAACACCTCCCCCCTGTTCTGGCATATTCATTCACCAATAATTACATAAACAATCCCGGTCAGCAGAATCCGCTTGAAGATATCCTCATCAGGGATATCGGGTCGAGAATGGAGTGGATGGAAAGGTCAGTATCTACCTCCAAGGCAAAAAACTTTCAGCAGTGGCAATCACTTCTGGGGGGCAGCAAAACTTCTTCTGTCTTTGAGCAATGGCCCCCGGCCGGTTCAACAAGTACAGGAGGATGGCTCGAAACGAATTGGAAACAATCATCTCCATACAATAAATTCTGTCCGATGGACGAGGTCACAGGCCTCAGGAGCGTGGCCGGATGTCCGGCCGTTGCCCTGGCAATGATCATTCATTACCAGAAAAACCTGAATGGCACACAGTTCACCGATGATGACGACTATTACCATAACTATGCAGGCAGGCAATATTGGATCGATGATGATCATCTGGCGATAGACTTCCCCTCTTTTCCGAGATTGAACGAATATTTCGATTCGATGGCACTTAAATTCCCTGTTTACATCCCTTTAAGTGAAGATGAGATCGCTGCACTGGTATTCGCCTGCGGGGTGGCAGCCAGACAGGTGTATACATCCGCAGTATCAGGTACCTTCGGTGTGAATCAGGCCTATGATGCTTACCAGCGTTTCGCATATCAGGATGCTATTCTCATTTATGACTCTGATACTTCTTTTTACACACACATGAAGAACAACATGAAGAAT
>JAGLYE010000218.1 GCA_023132505.1 Bacteroidales bacterium
CCGCCTACCGCCTACTGCCTACTGCTTACTTGATAAATTTCAAGCTCCGTATTCCATTTTTTTCTACCTTGGGATTGAATTATAATCTACATCATATGCGATCAATATTTCTTTCCCTCATAACCTTATGTTTTGTTTTAAGCCTGTATTCACAGGAAACAGTATCTCATATCCTTGTCATCGGAAAAGGAGAAGCCTGGTCGGAACAGGAGCACCGGGAAATCCTCAGGTATTATGCTAAAACCGGACTTGAATTTTCATGGATGGATGGTGAAAATGCCGTTTGGAAAGATACTGAGCTAAACAAGTATGATATCATCTGGATACACCGCACAGATACCCTACCCTATGTGAACTTTGAGGAAGATCCGTCCTGTTACAGGGTTTTGCTTGATTATGTGGAGGAAGGAGGGAATATCCTGCTCACCCAGCATGCCCTAGAATTTCTGAATAAGAGTGGATTGGAGCCTGTCAAAGTTGAACACAGATTAAAGCAATCGGAGGACAACGGCTATGGCAGAATGCTTGGTTTTCATGCCTTCAGGCATCACCCTTTGTTCGATTCCCTGCATGGTGGAGCATATATCTGGAAACCACCTCATGATACCACTGTCACCCAATGCGGTTTCTTTGGTGACAATGTTCCTGAAAACGGCAAGGTAATCGGTGTGGATTGGGATTATATCTTTGTTCGTGAAAATTCTAAACTCATCGTAGAATATGAAGTTGGTAAAGGAAAAGTGCTTGGCATCGGTGCCTATTTCAACCTCTTTGAACCTAACCTCAACAGGGCGCATTATAATGTCTTTTATGATAATGTTTTTGCCTACCTGAGCGAAGATAAGAAAGACTCAGAAGAACATTACTGGTTATACGGCGAGCAAAAGATAAAACCACTGGATCATGTTTTAAAGCGTCAGTTTCTTCCAATGGAAGCAAAGCAATGGGAGATGGAAGAGTCCCCCCTGGCTTTAGGCAGGGACAAAGCACAGAATGAATATTGCGAAGTAGCGGGCAGGCGGCTGCTGCTTGCCGCTTATGAGCCGGGAGGGATCTTTGAGGTCTGGGCCCATCCCTTTATGGCCTTTCGTGATTATAAGGCCGGAATAATATTTGAAAATGACACTACAAGGTTCCTGAGAGATGTCACACCGGCCATAGAAGTCACACCGGCAAGCATTCTGCGAACATACAAATTTGATAATGGAGCCATTTTAAAAGAAGTAATGGTTGTTTCACCCGACAAGCCCACAGGCGTGATACATTACGAATACGAAGGCCCTAAAGCCAGACTGTCCATACAATACAAAAGCAATATGCGCCTGATGTGGCCATATTCCGAAAAAGTCCTGAAAACACTGAAGTATGCTTATCAACCCGGCCTTAATGCCATTGAATTCTATGCCCCCGAAGCAGAGCTGCTTACACTGCTTGGTGCCAGCAAGATCCCTGTTTCACGCTATTCCGGACCAACAAGCATGATTGAAGTTGATTTCCCGCCAGGTGAAGTTGTTACCCGGGAATATGATCCTGAAGCAGATACCCTTTTTGAAGTTTGTGCCGGACTGCTGTTCGAACTTCAGCCAAACGACAAGCTTGATATTGTTTTCGCCGCCGGAAGCGAAGAAAGGGATACGGTCATCAGTGTCTATATGAAGGCTGTCCATGATCCGGAAATGATCTACAAAAGTTCCGTAAAGCATTACAAAGACTTGCAAAATAACATGCTCTCTATCACAACACCGGATGAGAATTTCAATAAAGGATATGCATGGGCTGTAGCTGCAACCGACCGTTTCTTTGTGGAAACACCCGGATTAGGCACCTCACTCGTTGCCGGATATAACGGTACCGACCGTGGCTGGGACGGCGGGCATGCAGTGAACGGAAGGCCCGGATATGCATGGTATTTTGGCCGTGATGCGGTATGGAGTGCCTTTGCCATTCTCGATTACGGGGATTATGAAGGCGTGAAGGACATTCTCAATATGTTCATCAAATACCAGGATCTTAATGGCAAGATCTTCCATGAGCTCAGTACGTCAGGCTTTGTGCATTATGATGCTTCGGATGCCACACCGCTCTTTATCATCCTCGCAGGAAAGTACTTAGATTATAGCGGAGATAGGGAATATATCAGAAGCATCTGGCCGTCTATTGAAAAAGCAATGAAATATTGTGAATCAACAGATACGGATGGTGACGGACTGATTGAGAATACTAATGTTGGACATGGCTGGGTCGAAGGGGGGCATTTATTTGGATCTCATACATCCCTTTATCTGGCTTCTTGCTGGGCAGAAGCATTGATAAATGCTTCATTTATTGCAAGGGATAAATATTTATCTGGGCGGCTTGTTTACAGAGAGAAACGCATGCAGGTATTGGAAATAATTAAAAGAGATTTTTATAATCCCGCTACCAAATTCATGTACCAGGGATTATATAGGGATGGTTCATACCATATGGAACAATCTATTCTCCCATCTATCCCAATGTATTTCAAATATCTCAATGTAGAAAATACAAAACATATGTTGAAGATATATGCAAGTCATGAATACAGTTCAGATTGGGGCGTAAGGATGGCCTCCATACACAATCCCAAATATCACCCCAGGGGATACCATTCGGGAGCTGTGTGGCCATTGTATACAGGCTGGGTTGCACTGGCAGAATATAAGAATAACAGGCCTTTGCAGGGATTCAGTCATATCATGAGTAGCCTGAATAATTACAGGGATTTCTCACTCGGATATACAGAGGAAGTCCTGAACGGTGAAAAATACCTTCCTTCGGGAGTTTGTCCACACCAATGCTGGTCGGAAACGATGGTTTTGCAACCTATTATTGAGGGTATGTTGGGATTAAACCCATCAGGATATTCCCTTAAACTTGAATTCTCCCCAAGCATTCCCTTTAGCTGGAATTATGTTAAGGTCATAAACATTAAAACCGGATCAAACTCAGTCAATTGGGGTATGGAAAAGGAATTAGGTAAAACGACCTATACATTTACAGGGTTTGAAGAAAACGAAGAATTTCTCTTTTCTCCCTTATTCATGTCTGGAACTGCAATTAGGAAAGTATTAGTTAATGGTGAGGAAATCGGTTATGATACCTTGCTTGTTGATCAAGGGATGCAGTTGATAGTATTTTGGGGGAATGATGCAAATCCGAAAATAATAGTAATGCACCAAGGCGGTATCTCCCTCATCCCCCCCATTGAAAAACCTGCAAAAGGAGAACAATCAAGAGGCATCCGCATCATCGATGCTAGCTGGGAGAATAATACCTATACCATCGAAGTAGAAGGCGCACCCGCCATGTCGTATGAGCTGGAGGTGATCAATAATTTCGGCACACCGAAGGCGGTGGAAGGAGCAACATACAGGGAGGAAGGGAACAGGCTTTTCCTTGAAGTCAGTTTTCCGGCTTTGAACAG
>JAGLYE010000219.1 GCA_023132505.1 Bacteroidales bacterium
GGATGGGGAGGTATTGAATGTTTAGTGCCCTTTTTACCTCTGGATCAGATTGATTTCCGAAAGTTCTTTTCCAATTTGATGTATCCCTGATAATATTTTATCCCTTTGTTTGTCAGAAGGTTTTTTATGGCCTTGAACATACTGAGATAATAATGTGGGATCCATGCCAATTCTTTTTGCGAGGAAATTTGAGTTAAGTACCCTGTAATACTTAAAGAATTGCTTAAAGTCTATCTCAAACATAATGTTTTCATGAGCGATAAGGATGGTTTCTTCCTCAAAGTAGAGATTGGCTGCTTCAAAGGCATTGTTCAGTAGCTCTGGGATTGTTTCTGCTGAAGTATAAATTGGATATTCCTGTGCATAGGCTGAGAAACCCGTCCTGGTTCTCTCCAGGATCATGATTATTTTTTTCTTCATTGTCTTCATGAACATATCTTTATAATATTCCTGCGTCTTTCAATATTCTTTTTTCCAGGCCCTTACCTGCTTCCCGCGATCCATGATCTGGAAAAATGATGGTTCCTTGTTTCTTGTCATGTTTAAGCTTTAGATGTGATCCGCTCTGTGAAACAGCATACCATCCATCATTGTGAAGTATTCGTAAAAGGGCTGAACATTTCATTATCACTCATGTTACAAAGGTAAATAATAATTTACCTATTTGCAAATTAATTTGCAATCCAATTCCAGGTTTCTATAGGCATTTCCTTATCTATTAATACTGAAAAATGAGAAATGTCACACCTGCCGGGTGCGGGGGACGAGGGACGGGGTGGTTTTAAATTTTGAATTTTGAGTTTTGGATTTTTTCTGGATTTTGGAGTTTGGATTTTGGGTTTTTTAAAAGTTCCACTTCAGCCTGCCATAAGCCAGCTTCCCGTAATCCCCGAACTCTGTTTCCTGATCTCCGAAGAATAGCTGTGCTGTGATCATGAACTCGATGTTACTGGTGATTGAAACATCAAATGTGGGTCCTACAAAAACCGATTTATCCCCGGGATTGTACATAGAGGCTAGACTGGCTGTAAACAACGGTGTTACCGGGTAAGAGATATTCCCGAACAATAAATATTTTGCCAGGGTGAATGTTTTTGCAGAAACTTCCTTGTATACAAAAAAGCCTGCGCCCATCCCGGCAGGGCCGGTGGTGCCGTCGCTGTTGTATAGTCCGGAAAATTGCAGCATGAGGCTGTTCCTGAAGGTGTAGTTTACTCCAAGGGATCCTACCAGCACCCCGCAGGTGTCACTAAAGTTCTCTTCGGGATGGAAATAGCTCATCTCCCCGTTAAAACCCGCACCTTTGATATTTCCCGACCATCCTGCCCCCAGCACATAATCCCCTGTCATATATCCTCCGAGGAATTGAAAATCATAATTCCATTTATTGAACCTGTACATTCCCGCCAGGGTGATCTTGTCCCTGCTGTCGATTTTTATGGCGGCCTCAACTGATGAGGTGGCCCCGGTATAATATTGCAGATGAACAGCATCGCATCCGGGCCTTTCCACATAATCGAAATCGAAGTAATCGAAGGTGTTGAAGATATCATTGGGGTTCCACACGTAGTTGATGCCCCAGTTGATCCGCTGCCGCCCAACCGTTGCCTGAAAATCCCCATTCGAATAACGAATATTAAAGCGGTCGAAGTTGGAAGTCATATAATAAGAAGTATCCTTGCCTATCAATCTTGTCATATCAAGGTAACCGGGATCAGAAACTGCGAGATCAGCCATATAAGGATAGTATAGTCTTGGCATCATGCCATAAGTAAAGTTGTTTCTCATGCCGACATGCACCGAGAAATTAGCGGGATACCAGCGGAAGTCGAAGCGGTTCTTGATCTGGTTCATGGTTTGCCATGTACCGTCCCAATCCTGCACCCAGACTGTCCCCAGGCTTTGCAGGTGCCCGTTCAGGGTCCAGTTCCTTGCTTTCTTTTCCTGCTGTGCCGAAACAACTAAAATGGAAAGGAACAGAAGCAATGTTAATATCCCTTTAACATATCTTTTCATCTGATGCTACTTTTCCATCATCAATGGTTACGATCCTTTTTGCTTTATCCATCACTCTTTTATCATGCGTTGAAAAGAGGAAAGTGATATTCGACTCCTCATTCATCTTTAGCATGATGTCAAGTAATTCATTTGTAGATTTAGAATCCAGGTTTGCTGTGGGTTCATCTGCCAGGATAAACTTCGGTTTTGATGCCAGGGCCCTGGCAACGGCAACACGCTGTTGCTGCCCTCCCGAGAGGTTACCGGGACGCTGATCGGCTTTATCACCTATTCCGACTGCTTCGAGCAGTTCCTTAGCCCGTTGTAGTCTTTTACCTTTTGACTGGCCCTGCAGTTGCATGATAAATGCTACATTTTCAATGGCAGTAAGCACGGGGATGAGGTTATAGGCCTGAAATACAAAACCAATATTGTGCAGGCGGAAATCGATCAGTTTCCTGGGTTTTAGTGAACCCACTTTCGTTCCGTCAATGGCCACTTCACCTTTTGAGGGTTTATCAAGGCCACCGATCATGTTCAGGAGGGTGGTTTTTCCGGAACCGGATGGCCCTACTATGGCTGTAAACTCACCTTCTTCTATGGTAAGGTTTACACCGTTAAGGGCATGTACCGGTACCTTGGTTTCATCATAAACTTTATGTAAATCGCTGATCTGAATGATTGACATGATATCTGAGTTTTAATTTATTTTAAGTTATTTGAAAATCATTATTAGTATATGTAATTAACTTTCGTCTCTTACGGCTTCTGCAGGTTGCAGCTTAAGTGCTTTTCTTGCGGGCCAGATGGAGGCCAGCATTGCTGCAAGGATGACCATTATTCCGAGGAAAAAGTAAAAGGCGGTTTCTATGACGGGGAAAACATGGGCACTGTAGCCAAAAGCTTCAAAACCTTCCGCCCAGCCTGCGAAGTTGATCCCATTTTTGTTGGTGAGCGCCAGGGTGAGCATTGTAAGGATGACGCCAATAATAGCCCCTGTGATCGACATGAAGATCGTTTCCAGCATGATCATGCTGAAAACACGCCCCCTGTTCATGCCAATTGCCATAAGCATTCCCAGTTCCCTGGTGCGCTCAATGATCACCATCAGCATTACATTGATAATGCCGAAAGTGAGTGCGAGCAGAATGATCATGACAAGGATATACGAAAACTGGTCCATCATCCCAACGATGGCTAAAATGGTTGGGGCAAGTTCTTTCCATGTCAGCACGCTTAATTTGGGAAATTTCTTCTTGATAGTGGTTTTTGCCACATTAATGTCGATATCGTCATTAAAGCAGATAGCTATTTCAGATACGATATCACCTCCCGGGTCAACCATGCCCTGCAGCTGTTCTGTAAGGATGAAGACGTTCATTTCATCAAACATTGAATTGGATGTCCG
>JAGLYE010000022.1 GCA_023132505.1 Bacteroidales bacterium
CTATACCTGTTTCCAGCATTTTGTCAAGAATTACATCTGTATTTCCACAAATATGAAGAGTATAAGGCAGATTGGCTTTGTGTGCAACTTCAACAACTCTTTTTTCATAAGGAAGTGCATATTTCACATACATATCAGGTGAGATCATATCAGGACCGGCAGGACTGTCTCCGTTTGAAAGCATATCACAACCTGTTTGCGCCATCAATTTTAGAAATTGAGAAGTTGTTTCGGTACAGTATTCCAGTAATTCAACTATCCTGCCCTCTTCTGCCATCATAAGGTCAAGCATCCAATTCTGTGCTCCGCGCATCATACTTGCAAGCGAAAAAGGAGCCTGATCGCAATTGCCCCGTATATATATTTCATCCTTAAAATACTCCTTCAACAATCGTACAGCTTCCAGCCAAATCAGGATGTATTTATATTGTTCAATCCTGGGTGGTTTTAATGATTTGACATCCTCAAGGTTCTCCAGGCATCCCTGGTGAGTGCGGGCAGGTTGGTCCTCTGGAAAATCAACCGTCACACCAACAGCTCCTGCAAGAGTAACCGTATCAATATCAATCATAATACCATCATACCCGTATTTCTCAACAGAACTAATAAATGAATCGGCAATTACCTGAGGATCATTTCTGAATTGTTTCATTGTTACTCCATGTTCACGAGCTGCCATCATAAAATTGTGAAGCAAAATGGGTGTAGTGTCTGGTTTTTTATCATTAAGTGCAGCAGATATTCTTTCGTATCCATTCATAATTAAACGTATCAGAATTTAACTTTGTTTAACTTGTAACTGCTAAAGCTTTATGCGAACGCGGTCAGCGAAGTTAATTATTATTTAACTCAATATTATCCGTTTTGATTTTCACTACCCAGGCATAATTACAAGGCGGTGTTTTTTGGAATTTTTCAGGTATGTGTACAATAAATCCATTTCCAACTTTTTCCCATTTCAACTCTTGATCGGTACCCAGCAAAGTGAGTTGGGCATTTTTAGCCGGAGTAATTGATGATAAGCATATTTCAGAAGGTATTTCTTTTTCGTTTTCATCAGCAAGGTAGATCGCATAAACTGCACCATCTTTTTGGGTTAGGCAAACTTTTCCTTCTTTGTATGGAGATATAGCACGTGTTCCGTAAATGGCATCATTATTTATTTTCATCCAATTGCCAATTTCTTCAAACAACTCATAGGCTCCATCATGCCATTTCCCATCCGGTCCGGGAGCAATATTAAGAAGCAGATTTCCACCTTTAGCAACAATATCAACCAGCATGTGCACAGCTTTTTGCCCGCTCATATAAGTGGCATCAGGCACCCACGACCAGCCTCCCCCAGCTATAATACATGACTCCCAGGGATACGGAAGCTCTTTTTCAGGAACATGGTTTTCAGGAGTAAGATAATTTTGATTTTTACCGGGAACAGCACGGTCAACCACAATTAAGCCGGGTTGCTTTGCACGGGCTTTTTCAACTAACTCATCCATGCGGATATCCTGATTAATGATACTACTTTTAAGAAATCCGGATTTAGTATCCAATGCCTTTTTGCTATACCATTTGCCGATGTCTTCTTTCGATTCTTTTGCTACCCAGCCACCATCAAGCCATAGGATATCTACTTTACCGTAATCAGTCATTAGCTCCATAATTTGCTTGTGGGTAAAGTCAACATACTTCTCCCATTTTTCAGGATACAATTCAGGGTCATAATTTACATTTCTGTCCCGTGGCGGGAAATAAGGATCCCAGTAATAATTGTTGTGCCAATCGGGTTTTGAAAAGTAGGCACCGGCCCACAAACCTTCAGAACGGAAAGCATTAAAAATCTCTTTTGTAATATTTGACTTTGGATTGGTGTGAAATGAGCATCCGGGGTCAGTAACTTTATAATCTGTTTGTTTGGTGTCGAACATGGAAAAGCCATCATGATGTTTAGTGGTAAAAACAACATATTTCATCCCGGCATCTTTAGCCGCCTTGGCCCATTTTTCAGGATTAAAATCTACGGGATTAAAAGTAGTTTTCAGGTTTTCATATTCTTTTTTGTAGGCCGTGTAATCGTCGGATTTGCGCCTGCACCAGCCTTCATCCTCAGCACAGATTGACCATGACTCAACAATGCCCCATTGGCTGTATGCTCCCCAGTGCATAAGGAGACCGAATTTCATGTCCTGCCATTGCTCAAGTTTATCGAGGACCAGCGGATCCGTTTCGGGATAATATTTCTGCTCACCATGCTGCGCAGTAAGAGTGAAAAAGGCAAAAGTAAAAAGGCAGAAGGCAAAAGTTTTCATTTCCAGATGTTAAGTTGTTAATATAAATCGATTTCACCATCGAGCAGGATTGAAATTACTGTTACCTGGGGGTCGAGCACTTCTTCGGGCACATCAATATACAGTATGCCGGGGGTCGAACTCCAGGATTGTTTCATTTTTATGTCGTAATTCAATTTGGTACCATTGCCAACTATCCAAATACGCTTGATCTTGTTTTTTAATCCCTTTACCATTAACGGGCCGTTTGGATTTCCGTCGAGGAAGAGGTAAAGCGTTTTTTTATCGGCCGAAAGAGCGGTAGGTCCATAAAAATAGTCGTGTGGGATCCCGGCAGAAGTTCCATAAATTGCTTCGCTGTGTTTATTGGTCCAGCGCCCAAGCTCCTGCAGGATGTTCACCTGTTCATCCGGAATTGTTCCGTCTGCCTTTGGTCCTATATCCAACAAAAGATTACCACCCATACTGATACAGTCTACAAAGATCCTGATGACCTGATTTGGGCTTTTGTAGTTGAGATCGTTATGCTGATACCCCCATGAATCATTCATGGTCATACAGAGCTCCCAATACTCATCTTCCGGACTTTTGATGGGAAGCCCCTGCTCGGGAGTAGCATAATCACCATATCCCTGCAGACGTGAATTTATTATTGCATCCGGATTTTTAAGCAGGATGGTTTCCCTGATCAGCGGAGCATCCCATTTTTCTGCACTTTGTTCCCAGTCACCATCAAACCACCAGAGGTCAGGATTGTATCGATCAAGGATCTCATTCAGTTGACAAAAATTGAATTCCATGAAATTATTCCAGCGAAGGGAATCATCCTCATAACGCTTTTCTTTCCGTGTGAAATTAGGGTAATCGGGATGCGACCAGTCCAGTAAGGAGAAATATAATCCGGCCTTCAATCCTTCATTCCTCAGGGCTTTCATAAAAGGTTTGATAAGGTCTTTTTTAAGGTGGAGCTCATTGCATTTTGTGGGCCAGAGGGCCACTCCATCATGATGCTTGGAGGTGAGCACTGCATATTTCGCTCCGCTTTCTTTGATCAGTGCAGCCCAATAGTCGGGGTCATATCTTTTTGCCTTGAAACCATCAAGTTGCTTCATATAATCTTCATGGGAAATATAGCCGTTAAAGAATGACCAGGATTCATCAATGCCATTCACGGCGTAGATACCCCAATGAATAAATATTCCAAGCCGGGCATCTGCAAACCATTGCAGTCTTTCGGCCTTTTTATCCGGAGATCCTTGTGATTGCGCAAAAGCAAACGAGGGTAAAAGCAATAAAATGATGAGGGTGATAAATAAGTATTTTTTCATGGCAATATCATTCTTCGGGTTCCACTCCCAGTTTCTCAAGTATCCTGAATGTAAGGTTATCTGCTTCAGGCCCCTTAAGTACAATTGAGTTCCCGGTACCATCAGCGCTGTTGAAGATGTAAGTATATCCTTCTTCTTCGTAAACTGTATTAACGGCTTCAATGATCTTTGCGGTTATAGGTTCCAGTTTTTGTGCTGACAGGGCCGAAAGTTTGGCATCGGCATTAGCTGCATCGATCTGGATCTCCTGCTCCAGAGAAACAATCTGGTCGCGCATGCTTGTAAGCAAGCTTTCAGCGAATCCCTGTTGTTGTTTATCATAATAATCCTCGAGCAGAGATTGATAATACCCTTGCTTGGCAACGATCTGCTCATTAAGAACTTTACTGTAATCTTCAATCTCGCGATTCATCTGCTGAGCCTCCGGCAGGCTTCTGAGGATAAACTCAAGGTTGGCATAGCCGATCTTTGTCTGTCCAAATGCCGTAATGGCGAACAAAAATAATGCAATAAAAAGAGTGTATTTCTTCATGATCATGGATTTGTTTCAAAGATAGGAATTTGGTTGAATTGGTCCGCCACGGCAGATCTACGCTTCGCTTCGATTGAATTGGTTGAATTGGGTAATTGCATCCCCCGTCCCCTGCACCCCGTCCCCCGCCCCTCGTCCCCCGTCCCCGTCCCCGTCCTTGCACCCTGCCCCCCGTCCCCCGTCCCCGTCCTTGCACCCTGCCCCCTGCACCTAATTATTCATAATCCATAACCATAATCAAAATAAATGTTGTATTTTTGCAGTTGTATTTAAAACACACCTGATCAATAACTCCTCTTTATCGTTTCATTATTACTTTCGGAAACTAATCAGATAAAAGGAAAAAATTCATAAATATTTTTATATCAAATGGAATACAATACCACCCGAAATCACCTGGAAATGCCTGAATATGGCAGGAATGTACAAAAGATGATCCTTTACGCCATAAGCATTGAAGACAAGGAAAAGCGTTTGAAAATTGCACATGTGATCGTGAATATCATGGCACAGATGCATCCAAAACTACGAGAAACTGCCGATTATAAGCATAAGCTCTGGGACCATCTTTGTATAATCTCCGATTGGAAAATTGATATTGACGGGCCATATCCGGTACCTTCTAAAGAAATATTTATATCCAAGCCTCAGCAGGTGTCTTATTCTGTTGGAAAGATCAAGTATAAGCCTTATGGTAAGAATATAGAGCAACTCATTGAAAAGGCCATTGCTTGTGAGGATGGTCCGGGAAAAGATGCCTTTATGAAGTCTATTGCCAACCAACTGAAGAAATCATACCTGAACTGGAACAGAGATTCAGTTAACGATGAACTGATTTTTAAGCACTTTTCAGATCTTTCAGAAGGGAAGCTTGTGATTAAAGGCGACTTTAAATTGAACGAAACCAGTGATATCCTTGCCAGGAATAAGAAAAAGAAGTTTAGCGGTAAGCCAAGGGATAATAATTATAGTCAAAAAAATAAAGGTCGTAAAAACAAATGAGTTCTTTTGAGATCATTGGCGGTAAGAAGCTTAAGGGGGAGATCATCCCTCAGGGAGCCAAGAATGAGGCCCTTCAGGTTATCAGCGCTGTTTTGCTGACTTCCGAAAAAGTAGAAATGCATAAGGTCCCGGATATCCGGGATGTGAATAAACTGATCGGTATCCTCAGGGATCTGGGGGTGAAGGTTGACAAAACCGGGCCTGAATCATATACTTTTCAAGCCGACAATATTAACCTTGAGTACCTTAAGACCCCTGAATTTAAGGAAAAAGGGGCTAGCTTGCGCGGATCAATCATGATCATCGGGCCTTTGCTGGCGCGCTTCGGGCAGGCCTTTATGCCCCATCCGGGGGGTGACAAGATCGGACGCAGGAGACTGGATACGCATTTTATCGGATTGCAAAAACTGGGTGCCGACTTCCGCTATGATGAAAAGGAAAACCTGTACGTTGTAGATGCTTCTTCACTAAAAGGGTGCCACATGCACCTTGATGAAGCTTCCGTAACAGGAACTGCCAATATTGTTATGACTGCTGTCATGGCTGAAGGGACTACAAGCATTTTAAATGCTGCCTGCGAGCCTTATATCTATCAGTTGTGTTCCATGCTGGGAAGCATGGGGGCGAAAATCTCAGGTATTGGCTCCAACTTTCTTCAGATAGATGGTGTAAATGAGCTGAAGGGTTGCACCCATACCCTCCTCGCTGATATGATCGAAGTTGGCAGTTTTATCGGCCTTGCCGCCATGACACAGTCCGAGATAACCATCAAAAACGTGAATTACGATCGCCTGGGGCTTATCCCAACGATATTTGAGCGATTAGGCATTAGCCTTGTAAGAAGGGATGATGATATCATTGTGCCGGCACAGAAATCATATGAGATAGAAACCTTTATGGACGGCTCTATACTTACGGTTGCCGATTCACCCTGGCCGGGCTTCACACCTGACCTGATCAGCATCGTACTTGTGGTTGCCACACAGGCAAAAGGCAGTGTATTGATCCACCAGAAGATGTTTGAAAGCAGGCTGTTCTTCGTTGATAAACTCATCGACATGGGTGCACAAATCATCCTTTGCGATCCACATCGTGCTACCGTGATCGGGCTCAACAGGCAATATCCACTGAAAGGCATATCCATGACATCTCCT
Source organism: Bacteroidales bacterium (assembly GCA_023132505.1). Taxonomy (GTDB): domain Bacteria; phylum Bacteroidota; class Bacteroidia; order Bacteroidales; family B18-G4; genus B18-G4. The sequence goes on from JAGLYE010000022.1 coordinate 6,302, forward strand.
GATATCCGTGCCGGTGTTGCCCTGCTTATTGCAGCCCTTTCAGCCGAAGGCAAAAGCATTATTCATAACATTGAGCAGATCGACAGGGGATACCAGAATATTGATAAACGCCTGCAAGCCCTGGGAGCCGACATCCGCAGGGTAAACCAATGATACCCTTGAGATTGCATTGGCCATCTGAACAAATTTTCAATTCATCAAATGAATACAAAACCCACAGCAGAACAATTCTGCCAATTTGTCTTAATAATATACATTGGCAGGTAATTTGATAATGGCTGATCATTAATATTTATATAAATAAACGATGTCAGAAGAAAAGAAACGGAAAGACCAGGAAAAGGAAAGCACAGAAGTGCCTGTTAACAAGACGACAAAGAAGGGAAGGAAAACAGCTCCATCGAAGAAAAAGGGAAAATCAGAGGATACGATCCAGGAGTTGGGCCAGAAGCTTGAAGAAATGAACGACAAATACCTGCGTCTTTTCTCTGAATTTGATAATTTCAGGAAGCGGACACAGAAGGAAAAACTTGAGCTTTTGAAAACTGCCTCGGAAGATGTTATAGTGGCATTGCTGCCGGTACTCGATGATTTTGAAAGAGCCATGAATTCAACAGAGGACAACAGTATTGATGAGAATTATATGGAGGGCATAGACCTCATATATAATAAGTTGAAAAACACCTTAAGCCAGAAAGGCCTGGAACCTATAGAGGCGATGGGAACGGAGTTTGACACCGATTTTCATGAGGCCATTACCAACATCCCTGCCCCTACACCAGACATGAAAGGCAAGGTGGTGGATGTAATCGAAAAGGGCTATTTATTGAATGATAAGGTGATCCGTTTTGCCAGGGTAGTTGTTGGCAATTAAGCGATCTGAAAGACTATAAGTGATGTCGAAAAGAGATTATTACGAGGTGCTGGAGGTAGAGCGCAACGCTTCCGGACAGGAGATCAAAAAGGCTTATCGCAAGATGGCATTGAAGTACCATCCCGATAAAAATCCTGATGACCCGGATTCGGAAGCGAGGTTCAAGGAAGCTGCAGAGGCTTATGAGGTATTGAGCAGTGCCGACAAAAAAAACCGTTATGACCAGTTTGGCCATGCAGGCATGAGGAATGGCCGTGGCGGATTTGGCGGTGGTATGAGCATGGATGATATCTTTAGCCAGTTCGGTGATATCTTCGGGGGTGCTTTTGGCGGTGCTTTCAATGGTTTTGGTGGTGGGCGCTCCCAAACACGTCGCAGGATTAACCGTGGTAGCAATATCAGGGTGAAAGTGACCCTTAGCCTGCTGGAGATCGCCAATGGGGTAGAGAAAAAAATAAAAGTCAATAAATATATTGGCTGTAAGGCTTGTGATGGATCCGGTGCAAAACACGGTTCTTCTTACGGAACATGCCATAGCTGTAATGGCACCGGGCAGGTGGTTCAGGTTACCAATACTTTCCTTGGGCAGATGCAAACAGCTTCAACATGCCCCAGCTGTCATGGAGAGGGCAGAACCATTACGGAAAAATGCGCTGAGTGTGCCGGGCAGGGAGTTATACGCGGTGAAGATATTATCACCATCAAGATCCCGGCAGGGGTGGAGGAAGGTATGCAGCTATCGGTAAGTGGCAAGGGAAATGCAGGCGCCCGTGGGGGGATTCCCGGCGACCTTCTGGTGCTCATCGAAGAAAAACCGAATCCCGACCTGGTAAGGGATGGCCGTAACGTCTTGTACGAACAATATATCAGCATTTCCGATGCTGCACTGGGCACCACAGTTGAGGTACCTACCATCGACGGCAAGGCCAGGATCAAGATACACCCGGGAACACAGGCCGGAAAAGTGATGCGCCTCAAAGGTAAAGGCCTGCCGGTAGTGAATGCATACGGCCATGGCGACCTCCTCGTAACCATCAACGTATGGATCCCGAAAGAACTCACCAAGGAGGAAAAAGGCATCCTTGAAAAATTAAGCAAAGCTGAAAATTTCAAGCCTAATCCAGGGAGCAAGGATAAAGGCTTCTTCGACAGGATGAAGGAATATTTTCAGTAATATTGCGTTCAATAAGCCATGGCCATCTTTCTTACAGAAAATGTTACCAAACGCTATGCAGGTCATACTGCCCTCGACAGGGTTAGCATTGAGGTGCCCGAGCATAGCATCTTTGGATTGTTGGGCCCCAATGGAGCCGGAAAAACATCCCTGATCCGGATCATTAACAGGATCACCGGCCCTGATGAAGGCTCTCTCTTCTTTAAGGGAGAAAAACTCCAGCAAAAACATATTTATAATATTGGCTACCTGCCCGAGGAACGTGGACTCTACCGTAAGATGAAGGTGGGTGAACATGCCGTATACCTGGCCAGGCTCAAAGGCCTCTCAAAAAGTGATGCCACACATAAGCTCAAAGTCTGGTTTGACAAATTTGATTTGGGAGACTGGTGGAATAGAAAAGTGGAAGAGCTTTCTAAAGGAATGCAGCAGAAGGTGCAATTCATTGTTACCGTGATCCATGAACCGGAATTGCTCATTTTTGACGAACCATTCAGCGGCTTTGACCCCATCAATGTGGAGCTGTTGAAGAAGGAAATATTGAGACTTCGTGATAATGGCACTACTATCATATTTTCCACACACAACATGGCTTCTGTAGAAGAATTGTGTGATCATATTGCCTTGATCGACCGATCGAAAAAGATACTCGATGGCAAGATGAAGGATATCAAGAAGCAGTACCGCTCTGATACATACAGTATTGTATTCGACCATTTCGATGGACTGATATCTTCCTTTCTGGATGAACGTTTTGAGATCGTTGATGAAGGGGAGGATGAAGACCGGCGCTATGCCAGTGTGCGGATCACCGGCGATCTTAGTTCGAAAGACTTGCTCAAGAAACTTGTCCCTAAGATCAATATCTATGCATTTAACGAGATCCTGCCTACGATGAATGATATTTTTATTTCAGTAGTGAAAGATAACGAAGGAAAATGAAAAAGATACTGCTGATCATACAGAGGGAATACCTAACCCGGGTCCGCAAGCGGTCGTTCATCGTGATGACCATTCTGGGGCCCATTCTTATGGCCTCTGCCTTTGTGATCCCGATGTACATTGCCACACTCACCGATGAGGAAAAGAAGGTGATAGAGGTGCTGGATGAGACCGGATGGTTTTTTGAAAAATTTTCCGATACGGACGAATTCGAGTTCAAATACACAGTGGCAGACCTGGAAACTGCCAAATTCGAATTGATGGAGAATGATGAGTTTGCCCTGCTGTATATTCCCCGCAGGGAGCTGACAGTGCCATCATCTGCTGTATTGTACTCCCTCCGGCAACCTGGTGTAGACCTGAAAGGCTATATCCGCAATGTGATGTCGAAAGAGGTGGAAACCCAGAAGCTCCGTATCAACCTGGATGAAATGGATCTTACTGAAGAAGACAGGGAACGGGCGATGAAATTACCGGACTTGATCCGGACCAGTATTACACTGAGCACCATGAAAATGGATGAGTCAGGGGAAGAGGAGGAGACATTTACTGAAATAATGATGGCGGTTGCCTTTGTTTCAGGGATGATCATATATATGTTCATCTTTATTTTCGGCGCCCAGGTGCTGCGGGGGGTGATGGAAGAAAAAACAAGCCGCATCATCGAGGTGATGGTCTCTTCTGTGAGGCCTTTCCAGCTTATGATGGGAAAGATCGTTGGCATCGCTATGGTTGGCTTAACACAGTTTCTCCTTTGGATCATCCTTACCTTTGCCATTGTGAGCGTATTCCAGGTTTCCTTTGCGGATCAGATGCCCGGCCCGGATGTACGCATGGCTGTGACACAATCTGCTGAAGTTTCGAACGAGACTGCAGTGGCAGGCAACACCCAGATCGCCAGGGTATTTGAGGTCATCAACTCTATCAATTATACTGTGATCCTGATCTCTTTCCTCTTTTTCTTCCTGGGTGGATATTTATTATATGCCGCACTATTTGCTGCCATCGGTTCGGCCGTTGATAGCGAGACAGATACCCAGCAATTCATGATGCCGGTAACCATCCCATTGTTCCTTGGCTTCATCGTTGCCAATATGGCGGTATACAACCCCGATGGGCAGTTGGCCCTCTGGTTTTCGATGATACCTTTTACCTCACCCATTGTGATGATGGCGCGCATCCCCTTTGGAGTGCCCATCGAACAGATCTGGATTTCCGGAGCATTGCTTATTCTTGGTTTCATCTTCACCACCTGGCTTGCCGCCCGCATATACCGCACAGGAATATTGATGTACGGGAAGAAAGTGAGCTACAGGGAACTGTGGAAGTGGATTCGATATCGGGGATAGGTAAGCAGGAAGAATGAAGGTTGATGACTTCTTATATCATCGCTCATTTTTTCATTTAGCAGACTTTATCTTATCTTTCGTTGGAAAGATCATAAAAAAAAACCGGCAATTAAACTTAACTGCCGGCTATTAAATATTACTGAAACGTCATTTTTACTCACTGCGAAACTGTTTCCGGGAATTGTATAACTTGCGGGCCCCATAGCTGATTGCCAACGCCATAATTAATAAAAATACCTCTGGCAACGAGGATATGTCAAAAAACATTGTATCAGGCCTTGGCCGATCAGCTACAATGGTGTCCCGCAAAGGAAGTGGTGATTTAGATACAGATAAAATTATCGCTGCAAACAAAATAATGATCAATAATATTATTCCTGTTGGATTCATTAAAGTCGTGTACAAATATCGTTTATGATGATTTTTAAAAGTTAACATATGTTTTATTCTAAGGGCTTTTCATATATTGTTTATTAGAATAATTGCTTAATAGTTACCTTATATGAAACATCTATTAATCTCATTTACCTGACACTGGGTTTGCGTACAGGGTTCACTCTCCATGTTGTATTGTCACCATTTAATACCGTATATATTTTCCCAATACTCTTGCTTTTTCCTGTTACTAAGCCGGTATCATAATCACGATAATTTAAATGGACCTCCTTTAATTTATCAAATGAATTCAATACCATGGAGGTTTTATAAGTATTATTACATGAAATGGGGATCACTGACAGTAAAATTATGATACATGCCCAACTCACTTTGATTAATTGTGTCATCATTGCTATTTGGTTAAGATTATTAGAATTTTAATGTTAAAATTCATATCAGTGAACCTTGATAATACATTGCTGTTTGTTTCTCTTTTTAAGTTCATCCCTTCCTGTTAATCCAATTGTTTCCACGAACCGTTCAGGTAGCAATAAATATGATGATTTAAAGAATTAACATAAAGTTCACCTTCTGTGGGATTGGAAGGGGCAGTAATTCGCGGTGCAAGTTTCAACACATCATTAATTGTGACTTTATTTGTGCTGAAATCCCCACCTATTAATGGAAAATCAGAGTCTGAATTTTCAATATAAAGTTTATTGTTATCATGTTCATAATATCCTGCCTGATAGCCTATAAGCACATTCCCTGATTTTTCATATGCTCGTCCTGCATCACACCCGATTATCGTATTATTGTGACCGTCACCATTATAACGACCTGCATAATGCCCAATTACGGTGTTATTAGAAGCACAAGTATTATTATATAGTGTACGTATCCCAATTGCGGTGTTATTAAAACCTTCAATATTGGAATACAAAGCCTCGAATCCAATGGCTGTATTTTCATCTGCAAGAGTTCTTTCCAAAGCCGATTTCCCAACTGCTGTGTTCATATTACCATCTGTGTTTAACTTTAAGGCATTGTATCCGATTGCTGTGTTCCCAATACCTCCCAAATTAGAATATAAGGCTTTGTGCCCGACAGCTGTATTCTCATCCCCAGAGTTGGTTGAGGCGAGGGCACCTACTCCTACTCCGGTATTGAAAAGATAACTACCGGGATCACTACTTCCTGCCTGGTTACCTAAATAAACACTAGAGCCGTCTGACTTTCCGTCAGAGAGATCATCGATGCATGAAGCTCCTGCACCTCCACCTAATGATTTCCACGATGTAGCATCATAATAATATAAACCCGGCACGTTATCGGTCTGGTAAATGATCAAACCAACAGCAGGATTTACGATGGCATTTCGTTGTACAGAAGTCATACGGGGAAATAATACTCCCTTTTCTGTAGATGATATATCAAGCATCGCCGAATTGTCGGGGCTCACCCCTGAAGTGTTAATCGATACTCCTTGTGCTTCTACATCAAAGCAATGAAGGAATAGACAAAAAACCAATAATAACTGTATCGTCTTCATAATTTTATAAATTGAAGTTGTTAATCACCGTTCCAAAATTATATACAGCAGTTTGTTGAAGCAAATAATAGTGGTTCGGATTTATAAATTGAGGTTCGAAATCATAAATCGAGGTTCGAAATCATAAATCGAGGTTCGAAATC
>JAGLYE010000220.1 GCA_023132505.1 Bacteroidales bacterium
TGGGCTGCAGGCAAGAACAATACGAAACGGGTTATGCTTCATTCCTTTGCCCATCTTTCTGGCAGCAAAGCAAGTCCGGAATATACGGCAGAGCTTTTTCAAAAAGCAATAGAAAGAATGGAAAACGCGGATTATGAAACTTTTACAACGCCCTTTGGATATTTCTTAGACCTCGACATGCAGGCGCCTGGATACTCACTTGCAAGAATTTTTAAAAGCTTCTGAGTCTTCGCAGAGGGTGCCTTTGATGGAGTGTCTGAATAATCTTCTGTTACTCATCTCTTCTTTGACATTAGCAGGAAGACAAGCACAAGGAGTGAGCTTTTTGCAATAAAAATCACTTTATATTTGGTGAAATAATAAAATCTTGATATTTTTATTTTGTCATACTTAGCATGTGTTTTTATTGTATATTTGAATTATTAGTAATCTGATTTTCTTTTAAATGATACTATTATGAACCAGGAAAGCGAAAATTTATCAAAAGGTGATGAGCAAGGCATGAACTTGTCGCCGTATGCTATGTCGAACCTCCGTGTTGCAGCAACGTGGGCAAAATTTCTTGCAATAGTTGGATTTGTAATGATAGGGATAATTGTGATTTTAGGTATTATATTCTTAGTTGGATCTGCAGACTTAAGCTCTGGTTATTATGCTCCAGACCCAGGCTTCTTTATTTCTATGGGTGTAGTATACTTACTTATTGCAGTGGTATTCTTTTTCCCAACTTACTATTTACTCAAATTTGCCGGCAAAATGAAATTAGCTTTAAATACACGCAATGAATTAAGCCTGGATGATGCTGCTAAATTTATGCGAATGTATTATAAGTATGTTGGCATCTTAACCATAATCATTATTCTTATCTATGTCTTCTACTTTATTGCTACACTAGGATCTTAGGTCTAATTGCATCCTTCCTTAGCCTCAACAAAATTGTATTGAGAAAGCCTGGCAGTAATGTACAAGGCCTAACACTGCCCAAAGCCTATCGCTCATTGCCTACTTTCTACTTTCACAAGGGCATCAGACAGCCATAAAAATAATTACATTATATTTTGCTAATAAATAAATGCTTCTTATCTTTGCACCCCCGAAAATAATAAGAAAATCAGGAAATGGCTAAAAAAGCGAAAGATCAAAGAATACAGGTGATCCTGGAGTGCACTGAGCACAAAAACAGTGGAATGCCAGGCACATCGCGCTATATCACCACCAAGAGCAAAAAGAATACGCCTGACAGGCTTGAGCTGAAAAAATATAACCCCATCCTCAAAAGGATGACCATTCACAAAGAAATTAAATAGTTTATACCATGGCCAAGAAAGTAGTTGCTTCGTTACAAACATCAGGAAAAGATTTTGCCAAAGTCATCAGGATGGTAAAATCACCCAAATCGGGTGCATATATTTTTAAAGAGAATATTGTTCCTACCGACCAGGTAAAGAACTATATAACAAAGAAATAAAAGCAAACCAGTGCTGTTGAAGAGCTTTTTCCTTTACCGGAAGAAGCTTTTTTTATAATCAGAGAAATCATGGGTGTATTCAAAATATTCTCCAAAGACAAGAAAGAAAAACTCGACGAAGGACTGGATAAAACCAGATCCAGTGTCTTTTCCAAGATCTCGAAGGCTGTCGCAGGCAAGTAAAAAGTGGATGATGATGTACTTGATAAGCTCGAAGAGATACTGGTAACCTCCGATGTGGGTGTTGAAACCACGCTTAAGATCATCGGGAAGATAGAGGAAAGGGTGGCCAGGGATAAATATCTGGGCACTTCAGAGTTGAATTCCATTCTGAAAGAGGAAGTTGCAGCATTGTTGCAGGAAAATGGTGATTCGGACCTGCCCGACTTTGAAGCACCGCTGGAAAAGATGCCTTATGTGATCATGGTAGTAGGTGTGAATGGCGTTGGAAAAACCACAACCATTGGCAAACTGGCATATCAATTTAAGAAAGCCGGTAAAAAAGTCTTACTTGGCGCCAGCGATACCTTCCGCGCTGCTGCCGTAGACCAGCTGCAGATATGGGCAGATAGGGTAGGGGTGCCAATGGTAAATAAAGGCATGGGTGCTGACCCTGCCGCCGTGGCATTCGAGACCATGCAAGAGGCAGTTAAAGAAAATGCCGACATCGTTATTGTCGACACAGCAGGGCGCCTGCACAATAAGGTCAACCTGATGAACGAACTGACTAAGATCAAACGTGTGATGCAGAAGGTGATCCCTGAAGCTCCGCAAGATGTATTGCTCATCCTGGATGCTTCCACCGGCCAGAATGCCATAGAGCAGGCCAGGCAGTTTACAAATGCTACTGAGGTGACATCCCTGGCCCTCACCAAGCTTGATGGTACTGCCAAAGGAGGTGTTGCCATTGGCATCTCTGACCAGTTCAGGATACCTGTGAAGTATATCGGCATCGGGGAGCAAATGGAGGACCTGCAGATATTTAACCGTAACGAATTTGTTGATTCCCTCTTCCAGAGCTCATAATTAATGACGAAAAAAGTCAATATCATCACCCTGGGGTGCTCCAAAAATCTTGTTGACTCCGAAAACCTGCTGGGAATATTGAAAGCCAGGGGAATGGAAGTAATGCATGAATCTGATGATGCAGCTGATTATGTGATCATCAATACTTGTGGTTTCATCAGTGATGCCAAGGAAGAGTCCATCGACACCATCCTGCAATATGCGAAGGCAAAAAAAGAAGGGCATTTTGAAAAACTTTTTGTTTGCGGTTGCCTATCGCAGCGATATGCTTCCTATTTAAGGGAGGAAATCCACGAAGTGGATGGTTTTTACGGTACTGAAGATATCCCTGCAATCCTGAAAGACCTGGGCTTTGACCCTAAGAAAGAACTGATAGGGGAGCGCTTCCTTACAACACCTTCCCATTATGCCTACCTGAAGATATCGGAAGGCTGTGACCGTTTTTGTTCTTTTTGTGCAATTCCCCTCATCAGGGGAAAACACAGGTCGAGAAGCATGGAGTCACTGGTGAACGAAGCAGAATATCTTGTTTCAAAGGGTGTGAAGGAATTGATCCTGATCGCTCAGGACCTGACCTGGTACGGGAAAGACCTTTATCGTAAGCAAAAGCTTGTAGAACTGCTGGAAAAACTCTCTGATGTGAACGGTTTGGAATGGATCCGCCTGCATTATGCTTATCCTGCTTCTTTCCCCATGAAAGTGCTGGATGTGATGCGTGAGCATGATAACATCTGCAATTACCTCGACATCCCCCTGCAACATATCAGCGATACAGTGCTAAGATCGATGAAACGCGGGATCACGGGCCGGGATACACGCAAACTTGTTGATAAAATAAGAGAAAGCATTCCTGATGTGGCATTGCGAACAACCATGCTGGTTGGATACC
>JAGLYE010000221.1 GCA_023132505.1 Bacteroidales bacterium
TTCCTTGTTCCTCTGTTCCTCTGTTCTCTATTCAACTAGGCATACACAAACCGCTTGATCTTCTGTGTGGCGGTTTTTTCGAAAGGTTCGGCTTGCACAACAACTGTCTTCAGTTGTGAAAACTTGTTTACACGGGCATTTACGTAATTATGCAATTCTTTACGCAATTCTTCTAGTTTATTCTCAATACTGCCTGAAATTTCTTCTTTCAGGTGCTGATAGCGAGTTTCGAGTTCCTCCCTGTTGAAGTGTACCAATGCTACCAGTTTTCCTTTCTGCTGTACAACAACAGATTCTATCACAAAGCGGAAGTTATTAATCACGGATTCGATCTCTTCAGGGTAAATATTTTCCCCGCTGGAACAAACTATCATATTCTTTAATCGGCCTTTGATGTACAGGTAACCTTTTTTATCAAATGAGCCAAGGTCACCGGTCTTGAACCAGCCATCCTCAGTGATAACTTTTGAAGTAATTTCAGGTTCATTATAATACCCCAGCATTACATTAGGACCTCTGGCCCAAATTTCACCCTCACCACTTATGCTGTTAGGGTCATTGATCTTAATTTCGACACCATCAACGACCGGGCCTGTCGATTGCAGGCGGCCATCTCCGGGATTTGCCCCTGCAAGCAATGGCGAAGTTTCAGTAAGTCCATAACCAATTGCATAGGGGAATTTTGCATCGATAAGGAATTTCTCAACAGTACTGTCTAATTTGGCACCACCAATGCCAAAAAACTTCAATTCTCCGCCGAAGCTTTTCATCAGCTTTTTACCAGCTGCACGATGAAGGAGTTTACGTATGAAACTGATCTTGTACATCGTTCTCAACACAGGTGATTTTGTCAGTTTCGGGCGCACCCGCAACTTGAATATCTTTTCAATGATCAAAGGCACTGACAGCATAGTAGTAGGCTTTACCTTCTGCATAGCAGGCAATAATACGGCCGGAGTCGGAACCTGTGGCAGATAATACGTACATCCGCCTCCAATCATAGGAAGGATGAGACCCAGTGTATTCTCCAATGTGTGCGACAGCGGAAGAATAGACAACATGCGGTCACCGACAGTAATATTCTGCAGTTTTCTTCCAGCTATTGCATTGGAACAAATATTTTTATGGCTCAACATTACGCCTTTCGATTTGCCGGTTGTTCCGGAAGTATAGATAATGACGGCCATGTCATCTTCCTGCACCAGCGAATTATCCGGTACCGAGGCATCCGGCAACTCGGTGTCAGCTTTAATTAACGAAAAGTCTTCAATCCTGATACAAAGGCTGAGGCCCTCACAATTAAGGTGATCTATCTTGTTTCGGAGTTTGTCGGATACAAGAATGCCCGTTGCACCTGCATGCTTCAATATGTGTTCAATCTCATTCTCATGAAAATCAGGGAGCAAAGGGACAACAACTGCCCCCAGGAAAGTAATGGCCAGGTATGAAATTCCCCAGTTCGGCATATTCACACTAAGGATAGCGATTTTATCGCCTTTTTTGATCCCGTGCCGGGTTAAAAGGGCTTTTAGTTTTTCAATCTCGCCGCTCACGTCATTATATGAGAGGGGCTTTTCGTCAACGAACGACAGGAAGTCCGCCTGTCCGTATTTCTTTACCGATTCATCAAAGAGAGCGGGAAAGGTTAATTTTTGTTCATTTTGCATAGTATGGTCTTGGTTCCGTAAAAATAGCATTAAAACATTCATATATATCAAAAATTTTTATAAATCAGACTGCTTTGAGTCTTTCTGACAGCCATAACTAACTCCACCTAAAGGATTTATGAAACCAGGGAATATTTCATACCTTTAAAAATTGAAGGCATTTGTATTAATGGATATAAGATGAGGAAATTTGTTGTTTTTGTATTTTCCGTTTTCATTTTTTATGCTTGCTCATTAGCCCCTGCCCCTGATGAAACCAATGCTGTTAAACCCGGCACAGTAAGCTTTGTTTCCTCCGACGGAGAATTAAACTATGCCTGGAACTGGGCTAAGGAAACCGCCCTTTCCTATGTGCGCCATGGAGACCCGGTCGGTCCATGGTACGAGGCCGCATTACCCGGAAGGGATGCTTTTTGTATGCGTGATGTTTCGCATCAGATTACAGGTGCTGCCGTTCTGGGTTTATTTGAACAAAACAGGAACATGCTCTTCCGCTTTGCGGAGAATATCAGCGAATCGAAAGACTGGTGCAGCTACTGGGAGATCAACAAAAATAATGTGCCGGCACCCGTCGATTACAAGAACGACAAGGATTTCTGGTATAACCTGCCGGCAAATTTTGATGTGGTAGATGCCTGTTTCAGGATGTTTTTGTGGACCGGTGACAGTGCTTATATCAAAGATCCGGTATTCCTGAACTTTTATGAGAAAAGCCTGAACGAATATGTTGACAGATGGGACCTTGCTGCTGAAGGGATACTCAGCAGAAAGCGCATAATGAATCTTCCGGAAGGTGCAAATCCCGAAAACCACCATTATTATGACAAGCGGGGTATCCCGGGTTATCATGAGGGTGCCGGAGGGAAGATGCAAGTGGGGATAGACCTGCTTGCAGCACAATATGCAGCCAATAACTGGTATCATTACCGGCTACACCCAAATGAAGAGACTTCAAGATGGCTGGTGGAAGCCAACAAAATTGACTCCATCATCCAAAACATTTTCTGGGATCCTGAGAAGAAAAGATTTAAGATCATCCTGTATGAAGATGGCAGTTACGATTATTCGGTTGGCCCGGGACAGGATTTTTCACATTCCCTGCTTCACTTCAATGTACTGGATGAAATAGAAATGATCAACAGCATCCTTGACAGGTATAGCCGCAACAAGGATGAGTATATAATTGAGCTGGCCTCCTATCTGCCCGACATCTTTTTCAGACACGGAAGGCCGGAGGATGGCATTTATATGTTGAAGTATCTTACCGATAGCAACACTCACAGAAGGGAATATCCTGAGAACCCTTTCTCCGTAGCAGGAGCATTCATAACCGGTCTTATGGGAGTTACAGCTGATGCTCCTGAGAATTTTATAAGCACATTTTCGGGCCTTGAAGACCCCGATGCGTGGGCGATGGTAACTGAACTGCCGGTTTTGGGTAAACAAATTGACCTCGCACACAAGGGAAGGCACACATCGGTATTAGGTAACCACTCGCCTGATACGATATATTGGAACCCTCATCTCGAAGGCGTACTGGATGAGTGGTATATTAACGATGAATTAAGCAATTTCTCCGGGCAGGTGACTGATTTTTATGGTATTGCTGTTTCATCATGGTATCTTACGGTGCCGCCATACTCGATTGCTTCGGTCTCGGCATTTCCATAAACTGGATACTGGATACTGGATACTGGATACTTGA
>JAGLYE010000222.1 GCA_023132505.1 Bacteroidales bacterium
ATAAGACCCTGCCTGCCAAGATATCATCCCTAACGGGACTTTGTGATATTTTCAAAACAAAATTGAGCTTCTGTTTGTTCCGCTAGGAACAAAATATTGGTAGAAAAAAAACAACGAAATGAAATTACAAGTTCCGTAGGAACGAAATATAAACCCAAAATCGGGAATCGAAAAACCAATCGAATATCGGATATTGGATAACGGATATCGTCTAATCATCCAATTCCTTGATATCGGAATAATAATCCAGCACCTCCGGATTTGACAGGGCATCCCTGTTCTTGATCTCCTCTCCCAGAATGGTTTTCTTTACGGCTATCTCCACCTTCTTACCATTCAGGGTATATGGAACTCCCTGTGTTTCGAGGATGATAGCCGGGACATGGCGCGGGCTACAATTGCTGCGGATGAGCTTTGATATCTTGACTTTCAAGTCATCATCCAGGGTATGGCCTTCATTCAATTTCACGAAAAGGACCACACGCTCATCATCTTCCCATTTCTGGCCGATCACCACGGAGTCTTCTATTTCATCCATATTTTCCACCACATTATAGATCTCGGCCGTACCAATACGCACACCACCGGGATTAAGTGTAGCATCCGACCTTCCAAACATGGTAATACCGCCATGCTCACTCAGGAGGATATAGTCACCATGCCGCCAGATACCATCATATACATCGAAATAGGCATCGTGGTATTTCTTCCCATCCGGGTCGTTCCAGAAATATACAGGCATTGAAGGGAATGCGGTTTTACAAACAAGTTCTCCTTGATTACCAACAATACTCTGCCCTGAATCATCGAAGCTGTCAACATCCATTCCAAGCCCGCGGCATTGGATCTCACCCATATAAACAGGCAACATCGGGTTCCCCAGCATGAAGCAGGAAACTATATCAGTACCTCCGGCTATGGATGATAGCTGCACATCTTCCTTCCAGTCCCTATAGACATACTCAAAGCTTTCATTGGAAAGGGGTGAACCTGTTGAGAGAATGGCTTTCAATGATGGAAAATCACAAATATCATTTGGTATAACACCTGCATTTTCAAGGCTGGCAATATATTTTGCACTGGTCCCGAAGATGGTAACATCCAGTTCCTTAGCCATTTGCAGGAGGGCATCCGGGCCGGGATGGAAGGGATTGCCATCAAAGCAAACAATGGTGGACCCTACTGCCAGGCTGCTGATGAACCAGTTCCACATCATCCACCCACAGGTTGTGAAATAGAATATGGTGTCTTCTTCATGCAGGTTACTGTGAAGCATCAGTTCTTTAAGATGTTGTATAAGCGTACCCCCGGCAGAATGTACAATGCTCTTTGGCAAACCGGTTGTTCCGGATGAATACATGATATAAAGGGGATGATCAAAAGGAAGCTGTTCAAATGTCATCTCCCCTTCCACCGGTGCAGCAAACAGCTCCCAGCTAACAGCATTCTCAATGGCTGATATATCAACTGTATTTGTATAGTTTATCAGTACAACTTTCTCTACTGAAGGCAATTGATCCAGAATGCCTTTCAACTTTTCCTGTGAGTCGAACACCTTGCCTTTGTAATAATAACCATCGGCAGCGAATATCACTTTAGGTTCGATCTGGCTGAAGCGGTCGAGCACACCCTTGATCCCGAAATCAGGAGATGATGAGGACCAGATGGCTCCAATTGATGCTGCTGCTAACATAGCAATGATGGCTTCCGGCATGTTAGGAATGAATCCGGCCACACGATCGCCTTTCTTCACACCAAGTTTTTTTAATCCTTCCGCCACACGATGGGTCTGGTCGTAGAGTTCAGCGTAGCTGATGCGGCGTTCAAACTCGGCTTCACCACGAAAGATGATGGCTGTCTTGTTATCTTTTCGAGGAAGTAAATTTTCGGCAAAGTTCATCCGTGCACCTTCGAACCATTTTGCACCAGGCATTCTTTTGGGGTCATCCACAACCCTGTCATAGTCTTTAGAATATTTTATTCCACTGTAATGCCAGAATGATCCCCAGAAATCGGCAGGGTTCTCCACACTCCATTTGAAAAGTTCATCATAGGCTGTAAAAGACTTTCCAAACTTCTCATTCGCATAATCCATATATTCTTTCATGCGGGAATTCCCTGAGCGGTTTGCTGTTGGGGTCCATAATTTTTTGTAATCCATTCCTATTTCTCTTTTAAATTATTGATTTTATTGGATGACTAAGATAGGGAAAAAGGCGGACAATGATGCATGCTTGCGCGTTGCAAACGCGCAGTTATGTTGCACGCGATGCAATCGCGCGCATGCCAGCGGTCGCTGGTGCTTGCTAGTGGTTGCATGCATTTGCCAGGTGATTGCGCGCGCTTGCAGCGCGTGCGTTAATTACTGCTCGTCTGTGACGAGCTATAATTATTAAAATATAAATGGGACAATTTTATTTTTTAAGTATTAATAAGTATGGAACGTTACAAATACAATCATGTCAGAAAAATATAAGATCCATGATCATGATAAACCCTATTTCATTACAATGACGGTTGTAGGTTGGATTGATGTTTTTACAAGGAAAAACCACAAACTTCTTATCGTTAATTCCTTAAAACATTGTCAGAAATATAAAGGGTTAGAAATTTTTGCCTGGTGTTTAATGCCCAGCCATTTTCATATGATTGCCCGGGCAGGCGCAAAACAGTCTCTATCAGAAATACTGCGTGATTTCAAAAAATATACATCAAAGAAAATTGTTGATCAGATTATTGAGGAGCACGAAAGTCGAAGAAATTGGATGTTGGCATATTTCAAACACTCAGGAAAGTATATAAAACGCATTCAAGAATATAAAGTATGGCAGGATGGTAATCATGCAGAAATTATATACAGCCCGGCATTCTTCTACAACAAGCTAAATTACATTCACAAAAATCCTGTTAAAGATATGACTGTTTCAAGGGAAGAGGATTATTGGTTTAGTTCTGCAAGAAACTATGCAGAGCGGGATTATTTACTTGAAGTTATTCTGGAATCGTCACAACTAATTACCTATTGATTTTTGCGCGTTGCAAACGCGCAGTTATGTTGCACGCGATGCAATCGCGCGCATGCTGGTTGAACTAGTTGAACTGGGATAGCTTTCTGCCAATAGATCGTCCCTAACGGGACTTCGTTATGTTTTCCAAAAAAAAATGCCAGCGGGGGGGCACATGCATGACGGCGGTCGCACGCGATTGTATCGTGTGCGTATGAAACCGCTCGTCTGCGACGAGCAAATTAGCTATTCACATACCGGGCAATAACCAGCCGCTGTATTTCCGAGGTGCCTTCGCCGATCTGCAGCAGCCGCTGGTCGCGATAATGGCGTTCAATGTCGTAATCTTTCATCAGTCCGTA
>JAGLYE010000223.1 GCA_023132505.1 Bacteroidales bacterium
CGAAGGCTTGTCTGTCAGTCCGCTGACCTGGGATGGTACCGATATGGGTGGCAATAAACTGGGAAATGGCATATACATTTACCGGCTTTATGTAAGTGATGAAAATGGGGCACAGTTTGTTCAAACTTCAAAGTTGATATTTACCGGTAAACAATAAATATCCAAACTTGTTTTAATTGATTTAGCATCTGCTTTTTACCTATAAAACAAGCCTGAAATATTATAAATGTATGAGTGCAATATAGTTTATAAATAATCGTTACATTTGCACGTTCAAAAAATCAGAAGTTATTATATGAAACTAAGTAGTCTATTTTTGTTAGTATTTCTTCTAGGAATAAATATATCAAATGCTCAAATCAGCAGTCCGGAATTAGGTGGGAAAGATAGGTTGAATACAATCACAACAGCGGTACCTTTTATTATGATCGCACCGGATGCCAGGGGAGGAGCTATGGGAGATGCAGGTGTGGCATCGTCGCCTGATGCGTTTTCTATGCATTGGAACCCTGCCAAGTACGCCTTTATAGAAAAGCAAATGGGTTTTTCTATTTCATTCAGCCCGTGGCTCAGGAAACTAGTAAATGATATTTATCTGGGATACCTTACAGGATATTATAAGATTGATGACCGTCAGACCGTGGCCATGAGCCTTCGGTACTTTTCTCTTGGTTCAATTCTGTTTACAGATGAAATTGGTAATCCGATTCAACAATACAACCCGTATGAATTTGCTATAGATGGTACATATGCAAGAAAGTTCTCCGAAAAATGGTCAGGCGGTGTTGCGGTAAGGTTCATTTATTCAAATCTCACATTAGGACAGTATGTTGGCGGTGCAGAATCAAGCGCTGGCATTTCAGTGGCCGCCGACGTATCGATTTATTATCAGAATGATATTGAAATGGGATCACTCGATGGTGTATTTGCCTGGGGATTGAATATTTCAAATATTGGCTCTAAAATATCATACAGTGCAAGTAATACCCAGAAAGATTTTATCCCTACCAATTTCAGGATAGGGCCATCACTTAAAATCGACATTGATGAGTATAACAGCATGACCTTCCTGCTTGACATCAATAAGCTGCTTGTTCCAACTCCTCCCATCTACCTGAGGGATGACTCAACAGGACAGTTTATAACCGGACCTGACGGTGAAAAGGTCATCGATAAAGGGATGAACCCGGATGTGTCTGTAGTACAGGGTATGATGCAGTCATGGTATGATGCACCGAACGGATTCTCTGAAGAAATGAGGGAATTCAGCTTTGGGGGTGGTATCGAATACTGGTATAACAACATCTTTTCTATCAGGGGTGGTTTCTTCTATGAAGACAGGACCAAGGGCAATCGTAAATTTTTTACGCTTGGTGCCGGGTTGAGATACAACGTATTCAGTCTCGATTTTGCATACCTTATCCCACTTGAGCAGCAGAACCCTCTTGAGAATACACTGCGGTTCTCGCTCATCTTCGACTTCGACGCTTTCAAGAACCAGAAATAAATCATGAACTTTCACATCGGCCACGGTTTTGATGTCCACCGGCTTGTTCCCGGAAGGAAATTATGGCTGGGTGGTGTTTTGGTTCCATACGTAAGAGGCCTTGCAGGCTATTCCGATGCTGATGTGCTTATCCATGCTATTTGCGATGCGCTTCTGGGCGCAATGGCTTCCGGGGATATTGGCAATCATTTCCCGGATACTGACGAATCTTTCAGGGATATTGACAGCAAATTGCTTTTAAAAAATGTTTCTGAAATAATGCAGGAAGACGGATGGGTTGTTGGCAATCTTGATTCTACACTTATCATGGAGGAACCCAAGCTTAGCCCTTATATTGATGAAATGCGGGCCATCATTGCGGATATCCTGGAAACGGATATCAATAATATCTCCATAAAAGCAACCACCACCGAAGGCCTCGGCCCTGAAGGCAGGGGCGAAAGCATATCCGCACATGCAGTGGTACTCATTGAGCATGTATAATTACTCCTCTTTGATCAGACTGGTCTTTGAAGAAGGTTTCCCCGGCGCACCATCACCCCGGTAACCCATCACACGTGCATCATCCAATCTGAAAAAGTAATCACCGTCCCAGAACCAGGATTTCCATCCGGTAGGAGAGAAATTTATGCGGATCACTTTACATCCAAATTCGTCATGATAGCCTGAATCCTCTTTTTCGGCACTGAAACTATTGATCTCCATGTCGGCAGGGCTTTCTGTCCCAATCGACCAGAAAACGATCTCATCTTCATCAGAAAAGATAAACTTATCCATGCCGGGGTTCATAGGAAAAAGTTGTATCCAGGGTTCGTCTTCATCAAGTTCCTCAAGCTCATCAATTTCATCCCCGTCGAGATAACCTTTGATATGGACACCATCCGGAGTCAGCCTGGCGTATATGTCAGTATGCTCTCCAAACCTGGTATATCTCCAGGAGAGGGTTTGATGATCCGGTCCGGTAATCAGGATGTGCTTGTCGGTAGTATCTCCTTCAAATACCCTGGCTACCTTAATATGATGACCTTCAGGAGTATCCTCAAAACAATAATGATAGTAGATCATATCATCACCCCGCTTTTCTTCATAAACAAGGTTCTGGGCAAGCAGGCTTTGCCCCGAGGTAATAATTATCAAGAGAACAAGAATGCCTGAGATTATTTCTGAGCTTAGTTTTTTAATCATATTATTCTTTTATTTCAAAGGAGTCATAAAAAGAGTTTAATGCTTTCTTGGAAATTGGCTTTCCATATTGGAGGATCGCGATCTGGTACAGTCTGTTTCCTACCAGGATCACTTCATAGGCAGTATGAGTGTCTCCATTGCTTTCTTTACAATAGATGCCTTTATAACCACTATGCCAGGTGGTTTCCTTAGTTGCATTTTCTATATCGATACCCCAGGAAGACAGTGCACCATTCAGTGCAGCTTCAAGTAGCACATCGTTATCGGATTCTTCAACCATATCTTCCGGATAGTCAATATAGGCAACCATATAGGCAGCATCATCTGATTCCTCATACAGATATGTGTACATCATCAGGTTTCCAACTGCTGTTTCAACTTCTTCAGCACTGAAATCAGGTTCGCTGGGAAACTGAACAAAGAAATTTCCTTCTTTGGATGATAATTTGTAACCACTTTGTGCCTGGGCCAAAACTGGAAGCATGGCCAGTACCAGCAGAGCGACAGATAATTGTAGAAATGCAGTTTTAATTTTCATGTTCCGGATTTTTAGTTTAGAATATTTCAAAGATAAAAAAGAAATTAATCCCAAAGCAAGTCCATAAAATTTACTAAATATACTTTATCGGTTGCTCTGGTAACAGCAGTGTACAGCCAACGTAAATACT
>JAGLYE010000224.1 GCA_023132505.1 Bacteroidales bacterium
TCTTTCAGACTGATCAGCGTGAGGTGCTCCATATACCAGCGTTTGTCCCCTTCGCGGTAGACCATGCTGTCGATCCGGATCCTGCCTTCCAGATCATCACTTTCATAACCAATAAAATTACAATTGAGTTTCACATCAAGTTTTAGCAGGGAGTCCCTTGTAATCAGGTTAAGCTTAAACATGTCAGCATCCCTGATATCGGCAGTGAAATCAAAAAGCGGCTTCTTCTGCTCAAAATCCAGGATACCGTTAAAAGCCATATTAATAAGATCGTCCTGTACGTCGAGACGTCCGTTAAACTTTTTTTCAGCAATTTCAGCGCTTATGTCCAGCTGATTAAAGGTGTTTCCCATAAATTCCAGCGAATCAATATTGCCTGTCATCCCTATCTCGATAGTTTGCCCCGTAAGGCCTGATCCGTTTATACTGGCATCTAGGTCCATATAGCCTAGATAATCCGGAAGATTAAGAAATTCACCTATGTCGAAGTTTCTGGCTGTAAGCTGGCCATTATATTCTACATCGGTATGGTCCTCATTCTGTTGGAGTGAAACATCCGTGGTGATAGTACCTATATCAGATATAAACTCTGCTTTTGATACGAAGTCATTGTAAAAGCCAGTAAAGGCACCCTTGATCTCCATCATTCCGAAAACTTCCAATTCAGGGGGGACAGGAATATAGCGGTACAGGCCCGGAATGGCAAAATTCTTAATATCTGCCTGACTCATTGTAAATTCATCAACACGGGTATGAATATAAGTTTCCCAGACATCAGGCAAGCCATACAGGCGAACATCACCTTTAAAATGGGTATTTTTTCCAAAGGCGAAGCGAAAGTCCTTCACCCTCATATTGTTTACTCTGCCCTTAACTACTCCCCCTACCCTCAACTGATTATCCATCACCAGAAGATGCGGAGCAAAATACCCGATATCCTTAATGTTAAGCTCTGAGGGCCGGATATCGGCCAGCATCTCCACTTCTTCCGTAAATTTAATATAGCTGGGCCATCCATTGTAATGGAAAGTAAGATCCAGATTTATGTCAGAGCGGGGGGTGATCACATGCAGGCTATCCGCAATTAGAAAAAGAGGGCTCAATCGGAAATTCCCTCTAAGTTCATCCACAATAAAGCCACATCTATCATAGCAACTCAGCTTATTGACGGCAAAATCAAAAGTATCGTTCAGGATGTTAAGGCCTTCCATCTGCAGCTCATGTATGAATATGTCGAGGTTTTGATAATCCATCCCCAGGGGCCTTGGAACACGGTTTTCATCAATATAGCGGAAGCGTACATTCTGCAGCTCAAGGGCAAAGAGACTGACCTGCCAATCTGCTTGCCCGTGGATAGTATCGATCTCGGTATCAGGGGCATGGGTCTCAAAATGATCACGAATGAACGAATATGTAAATGCAGAATCGTTTCTGTCCTTGATAAGCGAAAAAGATGCATCAGCAATCCTGATAGCGTTCACATCAAAGATTTTCTTCGAACGCTGCAAGCTGAACCGCTTCATGTCAACAGAGATTTCGCCGGCATAAAAAAGTGTATCAGTATGCTGGTCGAGTGCCAGCACCCCGCTAGCATTAAGGTCAAGCCCTGGCGTGATATACAGGCCATCAATTTTGATGACTGTATTCAATTGGTTGGAAAGGTATGATGCTGCTATACGGGCAAGAAAGGTCTGCACCAGCGGATTATAGCTCATCCACGTCAAGGAAAACGGGATGACTATGGCCACCAGCAAGCTGTACAACAATATCCGTATTAGCCTTTTTTTGATAACTTTGCGTTTTAATAATTAAGCCGGATGAGCATCCTGATACTTGGCATAGAATCTTCCTGTGATGATACATCAGCAGCTGTTATCGAGGATACCAAAATCCTTGCCAATATCATTGCCGGGCAAGAAGTTCATAAGAACTACGGTGGTGTAGTTCCCGAGCTTGCCTCAAGGGCTCATCAGCAGAACATTATTCCGGTCATCGACCAGGCCCTCAAACAAGCAAAGATAAAGAAAAATCAACTTAATGCAGTTGCTTTTACACGGGGGCCGGGCTTGCTGGGTTCACTGCTCGTGGGCACGTCCTTTGCAAAGGCATTTGCACTTGCCAGCGATATCCCCATTATTGAGGTTGACCATTTGAAAGCACATATTTTAGCTCATTTTATCACTGTCGATAAACATCAAAAGACTCCGGCATTCCCTTTCATTTGCCTGACAGTATCAGGAGGTCATACGCAGATCGTTAAGGTTGATGATCCATACACCTTTACCATGCTGGGACAGACCATCGACGATGCAGCAGGTGAGGCATTCGATAAGGCCGCGAAGATCATGGGACTCCCCTATCCCGGAGGTCCATACATTGATAAGCTTGCCAGCAAAGGGGATCCTTTATCATATAAATTCCCTAAACCCAGGATACCGGGACTGAACTATAGTTTCAGTGGGTTGAAAACATCTTTTCTATATACCATCAGGGATAAACTTAAGGAAGACCCATCCTTTATCGATAAGGAGAAAGAAAATCTGGCGGCATCTATCCAGCATACGATCATTAAGGTACTGCTTGATAAATTAGTACAGGCCGCTAAAATTACGGGGATCAGCGATATTGCCCTTGCAGGCGGGGTCTCTGCCAACAGCGAATTAAGAAAGGCATTAAAGGAAAAAGGTACAGAAATGGCCTGGAATATTTTCATTCCGGATCTTGAATTTACCACCGACAATGCTGCAATGATCGCTATGGCAGGATATTTCAAATACCTCAGGAATGACTTCGCTTCACAGGACATTGCACCATATACAAGAAGTAATTTTTAATGATATCATTCAAGCAGCAGAATACAATGAAAGCGATCACGCTACCCTCGTACCAGGGCAACATTATCAGAGCACTCAGAAGCCTGGAAATACAGGAGGTAGAATTACCTGAGCCTGAACCTGATGAAGTATTGATTGAAATTGAAGCAGCTCCGGCAAACCCATCAGATCTTGCATTTATCCAGGGTGGTTATAACATCAGGAAAGCACTGCCAGCCATCCCCGGTTTTGAAGGTACAGGCAAGGTGATCCGTACCGGTTCCACCACTGAGGCACAGAAGCTGAATGGCAAGAGGGTAAGCTTTTTTTCCCAATCCGACCGTGGAGGGTCATGGGCAACACATATCCCCGTTAAAGCTATAGATTGCATAGAAATAGGAAATGACCTGCCACCGGAACAAGCTGCCTGCTTTTCGGTAAACCCCTTCACTGCTTATGCAATGGCAGAACTGGCCCTGGAACACAAAAGCAAGGCCATTATTCAGAATGCTGCGGCCGGCCAGCTTG
>JAGLYE010000225.1 GCA_023132505.1 Bacteroidales bacterium
TTACAGGAAATTACTTCTACATGGTCAATAGTAGTTAAACTTCCTACCGCTCCAAGCGTCAAGCCATTGATCTCATTTCCCTCACCAATATTTGTCCCGGCATGACGGATAGAGATATATTGCAGTATCCCTGAATTATCATCAGGATCAAGCCCGCCATATACTCCCCGGGGCTCCGTTAACGGTATGCCCTCAATATTTGATTCACCTGCTGAGAGATTCAGCGGAGCTCTGCCAAGGATGATAAGCCCACCCCATAAACCCTGTGCATCTACCGGAACAGACCCTTGAAGATTATCGCCTTCAACAGTGAAAATAATAGGTTCACCGGAAGTACCCTTTGCTATTATCTTGCCTCCCCGTGCAACAATAAGTGCACTGGCAGCAGAACCCTGTCCGGTTTTTAACCTGATAAGCGTTCCGGCCTCAATGGTCAGCTCCTGTCCGTCGTTCACGAAAACAAAGCCTTCAAGCAAATAGCTTTTATCATTGGTCCAGGTAAGCGTGCCTGTCCCCTCTCCGTTATCGCTAATGGTAACTACTCCATCCTCTACTTCATAATTACTTTTCCGGCAGGAACCCGAAAAAAGTATAAGCACGGCAGCACTGATCCATAATAACTGCAAAATATATTTCATTTTTGATATGGTTGTTGTTGTTTATATTACATTTTATATTCAAAATTCAGGAAGATATAAGCCTCATTGTTAATATTTTTAGCATAGGGCACCCAATCCTGATAGTTTAAAGCAATTTTGACCTGCCTTATGGGGGAGAACTCAACACCAGCGGTGATGGCACTGCCATCCCTTTCAAGATCCCAGGGCTGGTCATCAAGCTGCAGGATATTTGAATAAACCTGGTCAAACCTTGCGAATAGCTGCCATTTCTTAAATAAGTAGTAGGAGCCATAAACAGAATATCCATACTTATCCTGACCATCCTCATAGTTGAAATTAAACTGATAGTTATATTCTACCCCGCCAATAAATTTGTTTTTATATTTATAACCCACAAAGCCTGAGATCGATTTCCGATACACTCCCTTTTTGATCATATCGCCATACACCCTAACTATCAGCCCATTAAGAGGAAATACCGAAATACCCAAACCGCCTTTAAAAGCATTGTCGGCCTGCAGTTTCGTGTAACCCTCACCATTATAAAATCCAAAGTCGGCACTGATAAAATCTGCAAAGCTGTATGTAATGTTCCAGCCAAGGTCAGCTTTCGGTCCAAACCTATATTCATCCATAAAGGATTTACTGATATAGCGGTGCGCCCAGTACTTTTCCTGTATGGCAAACTGGAACACATCAATAATACCAAATTGGGTAGACAGTTTATCCCATTTATATTTTACATAAGCATTCTTAAAGTAGGCAAAGCGCCGTAACAGTGAATATTCAGAAGCATCGTTAGGGCTCCCGATATCAAGCTTCAATGCAATTTCAAAGTTCTTCGATAAATTATACTGATACCCGAAATAGGCCCTCTTTATTTCAAAACCTGAATTATCCAGGCCCTTTGTAATACTGGAATGAAAATTCGTGAAGATTTTCAGAATGGGTTTTCCGTAAGGCTTAAAACCCTCATTAGTTGCCTCCTGTGACCGGGCATTAAAAGATATCAACAATATTATTAATATTGTGGATAATAAATAGTGCTTTTTCATATTCACTAATAACATGGTTTTATATTTTTATCAACGAATGTCAAAAATGGACAAATTTTTACAAAGCACTTCAAATCATCTCAATTAAAAGTTAACAATAAATTAACATTGAGCATGATTGTCTGTTTTTTTTGTATCTATTTTTGCTGAACCCAATCAAAACCTAATGGAAGCATTTTACCTGGTCCTGGTTATCGTATTATTTGGTCTGGCGATCTCCGACCTTATTGTCGGTGTAAGTAATGATGCTGTAAATTTTCTCAATTCCGCCATCGGTGCGAAGGTGGCTCCTTTTAAGATCATCATGGTGGTTGCGGCCTTGGGTGTCCTTGTGGGGGCTACTTTTTCCGGCGGACTGATGGAAGTAGCCAGGAAGGGGATCTTTCATCCCGGACAGTTTTACTTTTCAGAGATCATGATCATTTTCCTGGCGGTGATGATCACGGATGTGATCCTGCTTGATGCCTTTAATACCTTTGGGTTACCAACTTCTACAACAGTTTCCATTGTATTCGAACTCTTAGGAGGTGCAGTTGCCATCTCCTTATTAAAGATATATGCATCCAGTGAAACACTCGCTGACATCGGGAATTATATAAATTCTTCCAATGCCTTAATGATCATATTCGGGATATTGCTTTCGGTAGCGGTCGCATTTACTATCGGGGCAATAGTGCAGTACATTGCCAGGTTAATGTTTACTTTCAACTATAAGAAAAACCTGAAGTATTTCGGAGCATTATGGGGCGGTATAGCCCTCACTGCCATAACCTATTTCATGCTTATAAAAGGGGCCAAAGGTGCTTCTTTCATGGATGAAAGCGTAAAAATAATGATCCATGATAATCAATGGCTTATCGCCGGGGTAAGTTTTATCTTCTGGACTATTTTATTCCAGGTCCTCACTATGTCCTTTAAAAAGCTGGACGTACTCAAGATCATTGTACTGGTTGGCACCTTTGCACTTGCAATGGCATTTGCCGGGAATGACCTTGTGAACTTTATCGGCGTGCCATTGGCAGGATATGAGTCTTTCCTGGATTTCCAGGCAAACCCCGGGGCCGACCCCAATGGGTTCCTGATGACTTCACTTTCCGGAAAAATAAAAACGGATACATCTATGCTTTTGATCGCAGGGATGATCATGGTCATCACCCTGTACAAATCAAAAAAGGCACGTTCAGTGGTAACCACCTCACTTGACCTCAGTCGTCAGGACGAAGGAAGTGAGAGGTTTAATTCCACCTTATTTTCAAGGATACTCGTAAGGCAAACAAGGGCTATGGCCAGGGGTATCAATTATATGATCCCCGACCAGGTAATAAAGGGAATTGGTAATAGATTTGATTTTGATAAGGTTAAGTATGACAATATAAAGCAGCAAAAGAAAGATGCCACTTCCTTCGACATGATCCGGGCTTCTGTGAACCTTGTAGTCGCAAGTATCCTGATTGCCTTCGGTACCTCGCTCAAACTTCCATTGTCAACAACTTATGTAACTTTTATGGTTGTGATGGGAACCTCCCTGGCTGATGGGGCCTGGGGCAGGGAGAGTGCTGTATTCAGGGTAACAGGTGTCCTCTCAGTAATCGGAGGATGGTTCCTGACTGCCTTGTCGGCATTCACGGTAGCATTTATCCTTGCAATGATCATCTACTTCGGAG
>JAGLYE010000226.1 GCA_023132505.1 Bacteroidales bacterium
TCCAGGTGTTTGTTCTCAAACGGATAATGAAATTGAGCATATGGCATGGCCCCACTGTCGAACCATACATCGATCAGGTCGGGTTCCCGGAACATTTTCCTCCCGGATGGGGAAATAAGCACGATATCGTCAACGAAAGGCCTGTGTAAATCGAAAGTATCATAGTTTTCCTTCGACATATCAGCCTTCTGGTAGCCAATCATGGGATTTTTTTCCATAATACCTGCTGCCACAGACTTTTCAATCTCGTCATTCAGCTGATCAGCCGAGCCAATACAAATTTCCTCTGTCCTGTCTTCAGTAACCCAGATCGGCAATGGTGTACCCCAGAACCGTGATCTTGAGAGATTCCAGTCGACCAGGTTTTCAAGCCAGTTGCCAAAGCGGCCGGAGCCGGTTGCAGCCGGTTTCCAGTTGATGGTATTGTTAAGTTCCATCATGCGCTCCTTATATGCTGTGGTTTTAACGAACCAACTGTCGAGTGGATAGTAGAGGATAGGCTTATCGGTACGCCAGCAATGCGGATAAGAGTGTTCGTATTTTTCAGTCTTGAAGGCCTTGTTTTCCTTTTTGAGCTTTACTATGATATCGATATCCACCGTATCATCTGCATTTTCAGGGTCATAATCCGATGCATATTCATTTTTCACATAACGACCGGCAAACTCACCCATGGCATCAATAAATTTCCCTTGCTTATCAACCATGGTCAGTGATCCGATACCATTTTCCCTGCCGATTTTAAAGTCATCCGCACCAAAGCTCGGAGCTATATGCACGATTCCGGTACCATCCTCCGTAGTAACAAAATCACCTGTTACCACACGGAATGCATCGCCCTTATCCGGCTGGGCATATGGCAGGAGCTGCTCATAATTAATCCCTTTCAGTTCTGTTCCGCTGAATTCACCAACAACCTTAAAAGGGATTGCTTTTTGTCCGGGTTCATATTCATCAAGGCCGAGTTCCGCATTCTTCTCCGGGAAAAAATTCCCAAAAAGGTCTTTGGCCACGATCACATTGATTGGCAGGCCGGTATAGGCATTATATGTTTGCACCAACTGGTACTTGATCTTTTTCCCGACTGCGAGGGCAGTATTGGAAGGAAGTGTCCAGGCAGTTGTGGTCCAGGCAAGGAAGTACACATCGCTATGTGCATCTGTAAACAGGAAGTCAGAATTATCATCCTTCACCACCTTGAACTGGGCAACCACCGTAGTATCTTTTACATTGCGGTAGCACCCGGGCAGGTTAAGCTCATGAGAACTGAGTCCGGTGCCTGCAGCCGGGGAATAAGGTTGAATGGAGTATCCCTTATAAAGGAGTTTTTTGTCATAAAGCTGCTTCAGCAACCACCAAACTGTTTCAATGTACTTGTTGTCGAAAGTGATATAGGGGTGGTTGAGGTCGACCCAATAGCCCATTTCCACGGTCAGGTCATCCCAGAGGTCTTTGTATTTCATTACCTCCGTACGGCATGCCTGGTTATAATCCTTTACACTGATCTTGTTGCCAATATCTTCTTTGGTGATACCCAGGGTTTTTTCCACGCTGATCTCTACCGGTAGGCCATGAGTGTCCCAACCGGCTTTACGCTCAACTAAGAACCCCTTCTGCGTTTTATAGCGACAGAACAGATCCTTTATCGTACGGGCCATTACATGATGAATGCCCGGCTTTCCATTGGCCGAAGGAGGCCCTTCGTAAAAAATAAATGGCTTACGGTCCTTCCTTATATCAAGGCTTTTCTGAAAAACCTCATGATCTTCCCAGTACTTACCTATCTCCTTGCCGGTATCGGTAAGGTTCAGCTGCTTATATTCCCTGTATTTCTTTGCCATTAAAAATTTTATCGTCTGTTTTTTACGAGGGGCAAAAGTAAGAAAAAATATGATATTATCGCTATGTATCTGCATAAATTGACAGATACCGGATACTGGTTACTGGATGCTGAATCAGGAAATTAGATAGAGAATTTCCAGGCGCAAAAGTATTCTTCCGGATGCGGATCAGGCGGACAGGCTATACATTCGGTCTTGATGCGGGCATCGATGGCCTCGGCAAAGCTTGTATATTCCACCAGACCGCCTGATTTACAGGGATAGTCATCCAGTCCCTTGCGTTTACGGGCTATTTGCACACGGCATTCGTTCATCCTGAAGACAAAGCTGTTTTCAGTTTCGTCGGTAAACGACTGCTTATTTACATAAGCATATAAGCGGAACTGTAAGGCTCTTTTCAGTCCTTCCAGTCCGGGCTGTTCCGTTAAGCCCAGGATGCGCTTGATCGACCACGCCTCAAAAGGGGAAAATTGTGCCCATGCACTGTCATTGCAACGCTTTGCTTCATTCATACCATATTCAAACTCCACAGCCTGAAACCATACGCCATCATTGGCCAACCAGTTTATTGCGGAGCCTTCCATAA
This sequence comes from Bacteroidales bacterium, assembly GCA_023132505.1. Classification (GTDB taxonomy): domain Bacteria; phylum Bacteroidota; class Bacteroidia; order Bacteroidales; family B18-G4; genus B18-G4. Next base: position 2,428 of record JAGLYE010000226.1, read on the forward strand.
GCTCATCCAGTTTATCTTCAGGAAGGTCCAGCATAGGTTGGGGAACACCCTCCTCATTTTCAAAGCCAAGAATTTTGCCAAGGCGTTTCATTTGAATGTAATAGCTCTTTTGCCAGGCCGCATCAAGGGCTTTATATGCTTTTTCACGGCCCATCTGGTGTTGTACTTCTGCAAACCATATAGCATGGTGCATCATGGTACGGTGAAAGAAATCGAGAATAAGTTTGGCCTTTTCTGCTTTTGATGGTTTTTCTGTCTGCATTTTTATCGGGATAATTCGTGTTTAAAAATTGTATCCGTAAGGATAGATGTCAGGATATCCACCGGGACACCGGTGTCATAATCGTTCAGGATCTCCCTGACTTTGTTTATTATATCTTCCTCTTTTACTGTTTTAAGGATAACATTCTTTAATTCCCTGAATTGTGAGCCTTTGAGCTCATTCTGTAAAGCATCAAGAATGATCTGGAAGAAGGCATCATCTTCCCCTGATTTATCCGGTAAGCCAAAGGCTTCAAGTTCTTCAATGGAGGCTTCAAGGATCTTTCTTCCAAGCTTCTTACAACTATCCAGGTAAGCTGATGATCCGCTGGTATCGCGAAGAGCCCAGGATGAATAGTCATATTTAATGCTTTCTATCTGCCTGATCTTTTCGGAAGTATCGCCAAAGATGCGTGCAAGCATCACAATAGTGAACTTCTTCCATGCTTCCAGGTCGAAGTCTTTGATGTTGAGGCGCTCTATTTGTTTCCTTAAAATAGTGATTTCTTTCTTTGCCATAGTCACAGGTTTTTATATTCTGTTACTGGTTACTGGTTACTGGTTACTGGCTTCTGGTTACTGGCAGCCAGTGA
>JAGLYE010000227.1 GCA_023132505.1 Bacteroidales bacterium
AATCCGGCCATTGCCGCACCCAATGCATTTACTCCCAATGCAGATGGCCTGAACGATGTTTTTATGATAAAAGCAGAGAACATCAGCAACTTCAAGATGTATATCTACGACCGCTGGGGGACACAGATATACGAAAGCAGCGTCCTTGAAGAAGGATGGAACGGGGATTTCAAAGGATCACAGGCACCAACAGGCGCCTATGTCTGGCTCGTGATCTATGATATCGGAATGGGGGATGTGGAAAGGGAAACCAAAAGGATCAGTGGCACGCTGGTCTTATTACGCTAATGTGTCCTTCAATCTCTTACAAGGTTTTTTTCAAATACGGTCTTATTATCCCGTTGGTCGGTGACCTCAAGCACGAAGTGATTGTTTCCTTTTTTCAGGCGTTCATCAATAGTATATGTTAACAGGGCATTCTTGGCATCATAATCCATCAGAACCCAGCTACCATTCAGGCTGGCCCTGAAACGCCTGATCCCTGAAAGCTCATCTTTGATCTTCAGCTTGACGGTCTTCCTGTCGGGCTTGATCTGTCCGGAAGAGATATTCACCGAAGTAATCTCAGGTGGAATGGTATCGATCAGGATCATATAATCCCCGAAAGAGCGGATGCTTGCCTTCAGCATGCCATCTTCCCATTTGCCGCCATAAGAAATATAATCTCCATCATCGGTAATTCGTGCCAGTATAAGTTTATCTGTCTGTATGGGGATTGTATCCGGAACCACCTCCACATTAAAATACTTATGCACAGGTGTCCTGTCATTATGGATACGATGAATACGTGAAAAGCTGCCCTCCGGCATGGAGGCACTATCATACTCAAACCACATATCGCGGTACAAACAGCTTCCGGGAAGGCTTAATTCAAAGTTTTCGGCCGTGAATTCATTTTCCTCAAGGATACTGAAAAACACTGCTCCCTCAGGTGGCCTGCTGCCTGCAGTATCGGTAAAATGTACACTCCGGATGACGATAGGAAGCCTGGAAACATTTCCCTCAAAATCGGTGATCACATATTCCAGATGATGTATGTCAGCATCATCAAAATACAGGATGCCCTCGTTCATGACATCGCCATATATGCTCAGTTTGTTGTTGGGATCGATCTCAGTGCGTTGGTACCGCCGCTTGTTCTCCTTGTATTCTTCATAGTCGATGAAGCTATTGATATAACGTGCTTCAATAAAATCGAATTTCTCCAGCTCATGGCTGTAAAAAAGTTTTTCGTCGGCATAAAGCTTCACGCTGTATACCCCGTTATTATTATTCGCATCATTCAGTTTATCATAAGCGTTAATGGCGAGCGAAAACGGGCCGGATATGCTGATCGTATCGTGATCTTTCACACGGTGTTGTTCTCCCCAGCCGTCAACCTGAAATACTTTGGCATTCGCATGCCCATCGATATATGCCCCCGGGCGGGAGGGATATACCTTGAGCCAATGGATCTCCGGGCGGATATAATCCTTAACCTTATATCCAAACAAGAGTGGGTTCACAGGTGTCTGGGTACCTTCCCGCCGCATTTCAAAATGCAGGTGAGGGCCATTCGAACCACCTGTATTGCCAGAATAGGCGATCAGCTTCCCTTTCTTCACCGGGATACTTCCTTTTTCGGGAAAGAGGTTCAATTCGAAGGACTCATGCTCATAATGTTTTTGTTTGACATATGGGCCTATCCTTTCGTTGAAGCGGCTGAGGTGTGCATACACCGAAACATAGCCATTGGGATGTGTCACATACAAAGTCTTGCCAAAGCCCGTAGCAGAAACTTTTATCCTTGACACATAGCCATCAGCCACTGCATAAATATTCTTACCTGAAACGCCACCGGTCTTAATATCCATGCCTGAATGGAAATGCCCGGCACGCAATTCACCAAATGTTCCAGAAAGCAGGATCCTGAAATCAACCGGTGAGCGGAAATAGTCTTCAGGGTAATCATGCTGTGCATCAAGATGACATGGAAAGAGTATCATGACTATCATGATGGAGATAAGGATTGCTTTCATTCGCTTGTAATCGATCTTCATAATATGATTAACAAAAGTAGCTTTTCTTTTGTTTTTGGCTCATTGATATTAATCAGCCTTCCGGTGATATTTTTATTAGCTTTGACGATTGCCCCGGAACCGGGCATCAATATTCCATTGCATGAAGGACCTCAGTGTTGGTAAAGAGAGCAGGCTGATTTTCCAGTTTGCCACCCCCATGTTGCTTGGGAACATGTTCCAGCAATTGTATAATGTGGTCGACAGCATTATCGTAGGGAAGTATATCGGCAAGGAAGCACTGGCTGCTGTGGGCTCATCATTCCCCATCATCTTCGCACTTATCTCATTCATCATCGGTATCGCAATCGGTTCGACGGTGATCATCTCGCAATATTTTGGTGCCAAAGACTATGAAAAAGTTAAAAGGGCCATCGACACCCTGTACATTTTTATATTCTTCGCTTCACTCTTCGTAAGCCTGTTGGGGATCTACTTCAGCACAGATATCTTCCACCTGATCGGCCTCCCCGAAGATGTTATACCACAGGCCGACAGATACCTCAAAATTTATCTTTCGGGGCTGGTCCTGTTTTTCGGCTTTAATGCTACCAGTGCGATCCTGCGTGGGCTGGGAGATTCAAAGACCCCGCTCTATTTTATGATCTTTGCTACCATTGCAAATATTGGGCTCGACCTCTTATTTGTTGTAGTATTTAAGTGGGGAATCGAAGGGGCCGCCGTTGCTACCATCGTTGCCCAGGGAGGAGCATTTATTTCAGCGATCACATACCTGAACCGAACGCATGAGATCATAAACCTTTCCTGGCGAAAAATGGTCTTTGACAGGGAATTGTTCAAGGCAAATATCCGTATCGGCATCCCGATCGGGATGCAGCAATCCTTTGTTGCCTTGAGCATGATGGTGATGTACTGGCTGGTGAACCCTTTCGGAACGAATTCTGTGGCAGCCTATTCAGTGGTGTTCCGCATCGATTCCTTTGCTGCTATGCCTGCCATGAACTTTGCTGCAGCACTATCCACTTTTGTCGGACAAAACCTGGGTGCGAACAAGCCTGAACGAGTACGCACCGGGCTCATTTCCACCATTGTGATGACTTCCATATTTGCCTTTACCATATCGGCCATCGCACTCACTCTGGCAGGGCCCTTGATGCGCCTGTTCACCAATGATGCGGAGGTGATCGCCATCGGAAAGGAGTATTTATATTCCGTAAGCCCGTTCTATGTGGTCTTCACCGTCATGTTCACCATTGGT
>JAGLYE010000228.1 GCA_023132505.1 Bacteroidales bacterium
GAGGGCTCTCAAGTTTTTGATGAAAGGAAAATTCGGAGAGTTTGCCCGCTATACCGACCTTTATTTTCTGCTGGCCATTGCAGCCGGTGTGGTGATAGCCATTGTAAGCCTGGCCAGGGTCTTCGACTTCCTGTTCAGGGAGTATCCTGTTTATATCTGGGCATTTTTCTTTGGCCTGGTGCTGGCATCGGTTTATTTTGTCGGCAGAAGGATAACAAAAGTCAGCCTGGCTGTGGTGGTCACATTTATCATTGGAACAGCCATCGCCATCGTGATCTCCTTTATGAGCAAAGGACAGGAAAGCGATAATTTTTTCTACCTGCTGCTTTGTGGTGTAGCCGCCATCTGCAGCATGATCCTTCCGGGTTTATCCGGGTCTTTCATTCTTTTCATCATGGGCAACTACCGGCTGGTGGCCATTGATGCCATCAACGACCGCGACTTTGGCATATTGCTTCCGGTACTTATCGGTGCAGCTGTCGGGCTGGTCGCCTTTGCACATATCCTTTCATGGGTATTTAAAAAGTTCAGGGATGAGACAATCTCCATCCTCACAGGCTTCATACTGGGTTCGGTGAGCATCCTCTGGCCATGGCAGCAGGCTGAATATCTCAACGATGTAGCTGGGAATGTGATTATAAAGGACGGAGAGAAAGTAATCACCCACTATACACGTTATATACCGGAGCTATCAGGAACAGAATTCTGGATTGCCATTGCTTGTATACTATTTGGCATCATCAGCATCTGGGCTGTTGAAAAGCTGGCTAAAAATAAGTCTTGATGGAACATTACGGGCTGATAGGAAATCCGGTTTCCCATTCACTTTCGGAGAAATACTTTACCGACAAGTTCATGCTGGAGAACATCGATGCACGTTTCGAGCGCTTCCTGCTCAACGACATCCAGGCACTGCCTCAAATTCTTGAAACATATCCACACCTGAAAGGCCTGAGCGTCACCAGTCCGTTTAAAACGGCGGTGATTGCTTATTGCACCGATCTGGATGAGACTGCTAAAAAGGTCCGGGCGGTGAACACCCTGAAGATAAAAAGGACAGGCAGCAAATTGATCATAAAAGGTTACAATACCGATGTAGACGGCTTTGCCGCGGCGCTACTGCCCTTTTTGGGAAACAAAAAGCCGGATGCCCTCCTTCTGGGCAGCGGTGGGGCAGCCAGGGCGGTGGCCTATGCCATGCAAAGGCTCGGTATTAACTTTAAGGTTGTTTCTCGCAGCCCCGGCGAAGGTAAGATTACATACCGGGAGCTAAACGCTAAAGTAATCTCCACCCACAAGCTGATCGTAAATGCCACTCCATTGGGCATGGGCAGGTATATGGATCAATATCCCGACATCCCGTATCAACATCTTTCCCCGGATCATCTCCTCTTTGACCTCATCTACAACCCGGCTGAAACCCGGTTTATGGCAAAGGGCAGAAGACAGAAGGCAAAAGTGGAGAATGGGCTGGTGATGTTGCAGGCGCAGGCCGAGCGGGCGTGGGAGAAGTGGAAGGATTAGGCGATTTTTGATTGTCGATTGTCGATTTTCGATAGGATGTTCGATTGTATATTTTCTATTTTTGATGTATTGCGGATGCTGGATTTGAGGTGTGATGGGAATACAATTATATCCTGGATTTTGCGGTAGTAACCGTTTTGTGAAAAATAGCAATTAATTGATTACATTCATCCATCAGTCGGGTTAATTCCAATTCCTCTAACGATATTTTTGATTCCTTTATTAGCTTTAAGGAAATATGTGTTTCTCTCAATTCTTTAAGTACAATGCTGGACTTGTGGATAAAATCCCTTTTTGATTCTGCCCCTTGTGCCTCCCCATAATTTAATGCTGCACTTGATGACGAACGTATTATCTGTACTGCAATATTCTGTGATAATAAACTATTGTCTAAGGTTTTTGTAAGTTGATTAATCCCAACAGATAGATGGATTAACCTATTTTCTATTTGCTGTCTCATCTTTCATCTTTTGTTTATCTATTAATACTAAAAAATGAAAAATGTCACACTTAAAAATGAATAAATCTGAAATATATCTCAAATCTACAATCGAAAATCCTATCATATATCGACAATCGACAATCAATAATTATCATTTCTTTTCCTGGTCTGCTTCATCTTTAAATTCTTCCTCCTTTTTCAGCATTGGCAATTTAGAGCTTGTCTCCATTGCATCGTCAACAACAAAGTGTTCTAAATTCTTCACAGGTACGAGAGCTATATTATTTCCTTCATTCCCGGTTTTTGGCAGCTGACCATTGTATAATGTGCCATTCTGGTAATATAATCCTTCACCCTGGGCATTAAGGTCAGCATCGTTAACAAGACCACGCTGGATCTTTTCGTTATAATCCGATGCGATCACATCAGCCGGCAGGCTCATATTCTCAAACCCGGCACGTTTGCCAATAGCGATCCAGCTGAACTGTACACTACTTTTTCCATTATCGTTTTCTGCAACGCTGAAACCATTGCCATCAACTTTTTTCAGGTAAACGCCTTTGGTTTGGCCGATGGGGGTAATAGTAACTATAACAGGTTCGCCTGAAGAAACCACATTTGCAAAAGCATCATCAAAATAAACGGTGGATTTTCCATTCTGCAATTGGCCGACACCATATGTTTGCACAGTCATTTCTGTCGACACCAGGGTGTACATCACATTGTTATGCCCGTTATTGTCTTTCTGCAGATGAACATCTGCTCCTGTGCGGTACATATCTCCATGAGCATAAATACCATAGTTCTCACCGCTTGCATATAGACCATACACATTACCATCGATATGTGCTCCAAACAAATCACCATAAACGCCAATTCCTATGCTAGAAGAAGGATCGGAAGCAGCCTTACCAGTTCCTGGTCCCCCAATTGCATTTGAAAAATATCCACCATAACGGCTCCCTCCTCCACTTGCACAATAAGCAAGAGAACCCCATGCCCAAGCGTTCCCAAATGAACCAAGAACACCTCCAGCCCTTTCATCTGGTGAACTTTCCGTATATCCTGCCACTCCAAATGAATAGGCGGTTCCCTGAGGATTAAACCCGGTTACCGCACCTATGGTTGCACCATAACCATATGCAGTACCGGATTCTCCTGAATTCTGAACCCCAAGGCCTTTAATAGCATAATCACCAATGTCCAGATTCTGTGTGGAACTTCCGAGCTGACCATATACTCCAGATGAAGATGCACCCAGTATTCCAAAGAAATCTTCATCTCCATATTCACCATATACACCATAATC
>JAGLYE010000229.1 GCA_023132505.1 Bacteroidales bacterium
AAGCCTTCATGTTTGTGAAACAAAAGATCGACTCAGCCAAATGGTTCATGGAAGCAATTCGCCAGCGACAAAATACTCTCTTTGTCACGATGGAGGCCATTATGGAATTTCAGCGGGAATATTTTCTAAGTGGGGATGAAAGAAAACTGAAACCCATGATCCTTAAAAATATTGCCGAGATTGTTAATCTCGACATCTCTACAATATCTCGCGTAGCAAACAGCAAATATGTTCAAACGCCGTTTGGAACCTTCCTGCTTAAAAGCTTTTTCTCGGAATCAATGCAGACAGAGTCAGGAGAAGAAGTTTCTACCCGCGAAATAAAAAAGATACTCAGCGAATGTATCGATAATGAAAACAAGAGCAAACCTCATACGGATGAACAGCTTACCAATATTCTCAAGGGAAAGGGATACAATATTGCCCGGCGCACAGTGGCGAAATACCGGGAACAACTCAACATCCCGGTAGCAAGGCTTCGCAAGGAACTATGATCCCACAATCTCATTGAATTCCACTACATTTGTGGCCTAAAAGAAAAAGATGGAAGAGCGTATTGCAAGGATCATATCCGTTATTTTTCATCCACTCCTGATACCAACCTATATCATTGCTGTGCTTATCAACCTGGATATATTCTTTGCTCTTATGATACCGCTTGAAGCAAAATGGAAGATCGTTGTCCTGGTGCTGATAACCTCAGCACTATTCCCATTGATTATCCTATATGGGATGTATCGCCTTAAACTTGTAAAAAGCCTGACATTAGAAAATAAGGAAGATCGCCTTTATCCATACATTGCGACATCCATCTTTTTCTTTTTGTCGTGTTATATGGTTTGGCAGATCAACATCTCGCCTGTATATTATTATTGTCTGCTAGGAGCAAGCATCCTTGCAGTGCTTACTCTTATGATCAACATCTTCTGGAAGATAAGTGCACATACGGTTTCGATGGGAGGGGTGTTGGGGATACTTGTTGGCTTGCAGAGCGTGTTGCTTATTGATATTACCTGGCTGATCGTTATTACGGTCCTTATATGTGGAATTGTTGGCTTTGCACGATTGCGTACAGGATCACACACACAAGCACAGGTATATACAGGATACCTTATTGGGTTTTTGGGAACCTTGCTGCTGATTCTCTACTACTAAGTAAAATCGATTTAGAATGGAATAACCGCTATTCCTATAGATATTGGGTATAACTGCGGTCCTTTATCTACCTTAAACACTTTTGAAAGCTGGTAATATACGGTTACGTTAAACCACTTATACCCGATGCGGAAAGTTGGCCCGTAGCGCCAGGTTTCTACCTGCTTAACATCTTTTTCCTTTTCTTTTACATTCACACCATCAGTCGAAGCGGTTAAGTCATCAGCAATTGTAAAGCGGTTGCCTTTATATTTGGTGCTTGCATTCACCAGAAATCCGAATTTAAAACCAAAGGCAATACGAAACGCCTTTTTAGTCTTGATCCTGAATTCAAGAGGCACATCAATATATGCCAGTGTAATTTTACTCTTTTTATAACTGATATTGTCCGGGATCTTTAAAAATGAGATCGAATCGGCTTTAACATCAGGAATATGCGAATTACTATAAAGGTTATGCACACCCATGCCGATTCCACCGGCCAGGTATATCATGCTTTCCTTGATCCTGTAGTTATACATTCCAAAAACCTGTGCACCCTGGTTGATGGTGCGCGTTTTCATATCAGGTGCTTGTCCTTGCCAGATATCTGTAGAAACCCCGACACCAATATTGAATTTCCTGATTGTTGATTCGCTCACCACCTGGGAATATACAGACCCGATAATGATAATACCAACGATTGATAACAAAATCCTTTTCATAGAAACGGTCATTTTATGCAGACAAATATACAATATATTTTACGGGCCTATTATAGACGTTCTCATTTTTTGATGGATCAAGCCCTTATACAGTTTCTCCTTTCATCCATATAACTAAATCAATTAACAAAGCCTGCAGTTTTTTATTGTATCCTAAAGCATGAATTATGCCAAAAAAAAAGGGGCCGAAGCCCCTTTTTTGATAATCCTACCCTTTAAACTTATTCAATAATAAGTTTGCGGACTTCAACAGCTTCACCGCTTCTAACCTGTACAATGTACATGCCTGTGATGAAGTTCGAAGTATTCACCATTATCTGGCTATTACCGAATTGTCCTGAATATACTAACTGACCCATATTGTTGTATATCCTGACCTCTTCAATAATTTTGTTGGATTCGATTGTGAGATGATCCCTTGCAGGGTTCGGGTAGATGTTGGTAGAAGTAACTTCCGCAATAACCGGATCATCGCCTATACCAGTCGCTTCAAGTATTACGAAGCATACATCGTCGAAGTAACAGAGTGGGCTGTTACCACCGCTTGCCCATGCATAGATATTGGCTGCTCCAAGTGTGTTAGCACCTGGTGTTCCAAAGGTTCCAAGGGTCCACTGCCATCCAATGATCAGTACACCGTCAACAAAATATTCTGCCCAGTCAGTGTTGATGTCAACGATCACTTCATGATGGAACCATGTTTCAAACGGGAAGGTAAAGGTTGCAGCAGCAGCAGCACCGGCATCAACGGTAGCTATTCCGTCTACATCGAACTGAACCTGGAATCCCCATTCAACGCCTGGTATAACATCTTTTTGCAGGTTGAAGTACCCACAATAGTTATCAGGAACATACATGTAGTGCGAGTAAGAGTATTTACCTACTGTGAGGTTGCTTTCGGCAAATAACCTTACAAGGTCAGTGGTTCCTTCAACTACGAATGAATTATTCGGGCTGTTTGAATGAACGTCCGTAATCAGCGCATCTTCAGCTGAACCGGGGGCGTTACTCCATGTTGTCCAGCGATCGGATAATTCAACGGCAACATAATCGCCAACCGTTAACTGGTCGAAGTTATCGCAAGGATCCGGAACAAATTCTCCAAAGCAAACATCATCGTAAAAAGCGCCGGGATCACCACCACTATCAGCTCCGTAATAATCAATACCTCCAATGGTCATCGCATTTACAAATTCCACGATTAATACATCATCAAACAATACCTGGGCCGTTCCTGCGTCAAGGTTATAAATAATCTTAACCATGAACCAGGTATCAGGGGTGTATACAAAGTTTTCTGAAACCTGGCCTCCAAAATAACCGGTTCCATCGTCATCAAAATACAATTCTAAGTTCCAGCCAATACCCGGAGTGGGGTCAGTCTGGACATTGAAGTAACCTGA
>JAGLYE010000023.1 GCA_023132505.1 Bacteroidales bacterium
ATGGATTATCCGGTTCACCTGGGTGTAACCGAAGCCGGGGAAGGAGAGGATGGCAGGATCAGGTCTGCAGCAGGCATAGGGCCATTACTGGCGATGGGTATTGGCGATACGATCAGGGTTTCGCTCACTGAGGACCCTGTGGCAGAGATCCCGGTGGCACAGAAGTTAAGGGATCATTATGCTGATATTAGGAGATTGGAAAAACCTTCGATGCCATGGACTTCAGAAGGAAAGGTCAGGATCCCGGACTTGATAAAACTAACATATCCTGATCATGACTATGAGGAAATGGCAATAATTGCAGCCGCAGAAATGTCTTCTCTTATCCTGAAAGCGCAGGGAAACAATTATCACATTTCGGGTGATTCCGGCAGACTCTATCCTAAGCTGGTACTCAATATACTGCAGGCTACCGGGGTACGGATCACCGATACAGAATATATCTCATGTCCGACCTGTGGCAGGACCACTTTTGATATTCAGACTGTACTGAAAGAGGTTAAGCAGCATACCCGGGGATTGAAGAATGTCAAGATTGCCATAATGGGCTGTATTGTTAACGGGCCGGGCGAAATGGCCGACGCTGATTATGGTTATGTTGGTGCAGGGAAAGGAAAAGTCACCCTTTACTATGCCGGTAAAGTTGTGAGAAAGAACATTCCTGAAGAGGATGCCCTGAAAGTACTGCTTGAGCTGATCAGAAGCACACAACTATAGGGTTTCCGGCTCGGGAACAATAAAGGTCAGTGCCTGATATACAACAGAAAAATGAAGCGGTGAATGTCCAAGTGATTCACCATCAGCTTCAAGAAAAACGGATCCCCTGGGTTTGGAAATAATGGTACATTTCTCACCCCTGTACGTATTGACAAATTTTAATTTGGTGAAAGATCCATCATATAATTTTACCACATGCTTGACGATATTGAATTTTGAGGTGGCTTTAATGACGGTTATGTCCAGCAGGCCATCATCAGGGATGGCTTCGGGCACCTGCATCAAACCACCGCCATTGTATTTACAAATACCCAGGTTCATGCTCAACACCCTCCCGCTGAATACTTCTTTTCCGTCAACCCCAATATTAAAATGGGTGTATTTGTATTGGAACAGCCCGGTAAAGATATTTGTCAGGTAGGCCAGCTTCCCACCCCTTCCGCGGTCTTTCATACTGTTGGTCTTCATTGCCACAAGAGCATCATATCCCATACCGCTCATATTGATGAAGTAACGCTCGTGCTTTCCTTCATTATCATGATAGGTAACAAAACCGGCATCCTGTTTAATAAGGTAAGCCTCCTTAATGACCTTGATCGCTTCCTTGTACTTTTTTGGAAGTCCGTACATCCTGCCCCAATCATTACCTGTCCCCACAGGGATCATTCCTATGGCAATGTCGGCAGCTGCGCATGCATCTTGTCTGAATACCCCATTCACCACTTCATTCAGCGTGCCGTCACCCCCTATAACGATTATATTTCTGTAACCTTCAGCAATTGCAGAACTTGTAAGGGCTATGGCATGGTTCCTGCTTTCAGTAAAAACAGCATGGAAAGTAAATCCATGTGCGGATAATAACGCATGTATTTTTGGCCAGTCTTTTTCACCTTTACGGCTTCCGGCATTGGGGTTAACCACCACCAGCCAGGTCCCTGCTTCTGTTTTTGCCTTCTTCTCCATGTTAGTTCAAATTGTAGTTTTATCTTTTTTGCCGAAAAGAAATAAGGATGTGAAAAATGCAAAAATGGTTACCCCGGCCTGGGTTTCAATGGTATCCTCGGAGATCATGGATACAATCATGATCACAAAAAATGACAGGTAAAAGTAATCCGACAATCTGTGTAGTTTTATGGGAGGATAAAATAATGCAAACAAAAACCATAGGATACCAATAATGCCAAAGCCAACAGTAATGGATAGAAATTGATTATGGGATCTCCAGCGGAATTCGAGCTTTAGCGGACTGTCCATCAGTTCGTACTGTCTTTCAAAGGCAATGTTCATATCGCCTGTGCCCACCCCGAACAATGGATTCTGTTTGATGATCAGCATAGATGTTTTCCAGTATTCGATGCGCTGCATGGCCGAATGGCCACTGGGATCTCCTGTATGTAAGTATTGCTGAGACTCCCAAATGATCTTGTAAAGCCTGATGTAGAAAACAGATCTTTCATGATAATGTATGCTGGCTTCTCCGTTCTCAACCAATGAAATGTCTGAATCACTAAGTTCTTCCACTCCGGCTGCATCTTTCCTTAAGCCTTTGGAACTCATGAATCTGATCAGCGTGGATTTTAATTCCTGGCCCTTACTGTCCAGGCTATCGAAATCGTATTCACTTCTGTTATTCCATGCATCCCGTAATTCATCTGTTGCAAGATAGATCCAAATATAATGTCCATTCTCCGTTTGAAGGTTTGTTGTATCGTGCCAGTAATAGTTTCCCTGCTTGGTTTGCTTGTCAAGACCGGAAAAATCTACTTTATGTGTTTTGTAAACATCGGTAACTATACCCATGAGAAATACAAGCAATATTGCGGGCACAAGAAGTATTAATACTGTAGCAATACGTGAATAGATATTTTTTTTCTTCAGTGTATAATGAACTGCCATCACAAATACTGCCACAAGCAGCACCACAAGGCCTGTTATGGAAGCCGATAGTACCAGGTAAATGATAAACCATCCTGTAAGGAACAGGCATAGAATGCGCATATGCTTCTTGAAGCCTGCCTGCCGGGTGCTAAAATACGCAAGGGTAAAAATTGCGATGCTAATCAACAGGCTGAAGCGGATATGGGAGATAAATATTGAGATTTCGCGGAGGTTATCTACATCCTGAGTTATCAGAATATATGTACTGATAAAGGTTCCGGCAAGTACGGAAGCTACGAAAAACAGCATCAATTTGCGGAACTTCTTCCAGTCTAATGACTCCGAAACAGTGAATATTACAGGCAATACCAGGAGGGGCAATTTGATACGAAGATCTTTCAGCGCATAGTCAAAATCAACTGTAAATAAGAGCCCGATTGCGTGCAGTATATAAAGGGAGAAAAAGACAATAGCTGGTAAATTCTCCCGTCGAAAAAAGCGTATAATAATAAGCTTCAGACCCTTAATGATCCATAAAATGATAGCCGGAAAGATCAGAAAGATGCTCAGATAATATGGGTATCGTTTAAAAAAGCGACGGACTTCATCCATCGAAACAAATTCAAGGATCATGATACCTGATAAGGTAAACTGTGCCAGGCTCATCATGAATCTTGATAGGGGGATTGAGATGACCATAAGTACCAACCCCCAGAAATACATGTGGGATAATATGTTTTTAACCTTTATTTGTGTGTCTTGTCCTTTCAAAAAATATCTTATTCAGTGATCAATATTACATATTAAAATTGATCCATGTTTATATTTCCGGGGCCTTGTTTTGTTTATATTCAAAATTGATAAGGCTTTTGATTACTTCGGGTTTGATCTCCTGCATGCAATGGCATATTCCATTTTTGCGGCAATCAGAACAATCTTTTTCTATAACAGCATATGTAGCATGCTTTCCGACAGGGGCCCATCTTCCGGGATGCATGGGCCTGATGGGAGGATAAATTCCGATAGCCTGCTTGCCAAGTGCTGCTGCTAAGTGAAGGGGTCCTGTGCTGGCTGCAATAAGGCCGTCGCAAGCTTGTATAAAGCTCATTAATTGCCCGAGCGACATCTGTCCGGTCAGATCTGTAGCCTTACCGGTATCAAATATTCCTAAGTCTTTTAGCATCGCCCCTTCTTCGGCAGTACCGCTGATAAAAACTTTGCATTGATTATCAGGAAGGATCCCGATCAATGATTTAAAATTTTCAAGGCCCCATTCCCGGGCACTTCCCTTGGACTTTGGATGAAGGATCAGATTGTACCTCCGGGGATCTAATAATTTTTTGAATTTATCTTCCAGGGCTTCAGTTTTGCTAAGCCCATATAATTGGCAGACTTCATCCAGGGTGAGGGGGCCTTTGCCCGCGATTCCCTCAATAAGCTTCAGGTTTAGCTGTGCTTCGTGTAAGTTTGATCTTTTTCTTGACAATCTGACCAGCTTATTACATGTTCTCCAGTGATACAGCCTGTTTGTAGTGCCCAACCGCCATGGAATCCCTGCCTTTTTGGCAAGCCTGGCTATTTCAGGCCTGGGAAAAACGTGTATGATGAGGTCGGCATTTACAGTTTTAAATGCCGACAACCTATCAGCATCATTCATCTTGCTGATATCATCCCAGTTCATAAAAGTGTTGATGTGCTCGCAGGCCTTGATCACATCCTTTGTATAGGATTTGCCTAGGAAAATGATCTCTGCCCGGGGGTATTTTTTTTTGAGCATGCCCGCTACCGGCAGACTAAGGATCACATCCCCTATGCTGTCCGTGCGGCTGATAATAATTCGATGAAACTCCATCATAAAGCACAGTTTAGGCTTTTTTCCCCTTTCTTATCTGCCTGATCTTGGCATATTTCATGAATGTAGCCTGGGCGGAGATCCGGCATACCACGTAACCATAATAACCATCAAGGAATCCAAGTTTAATGATATAATCCTTGATGAATTTTACAAAGGGGCTGAAGATGATCTTGAAAATTCCTGAACTTTTGCCTTTTTCAACCGCAAGCCCTGCTGTCATATTCGTGAAATGGTTTGCCTGGGCAATATGCTCGGAAATATTATAGTATGAATAATGCAACAGGTCACCCGCTAAGCTTTCAACATGGGCATTGCTTTCTTTCATGATCATCATTTCATGTATCCTTTCACCGCCCCATTCAAATTTATCACGGTGGAACAAACGTAATTTCCTGTCGGGATACCAGCCACCATGCCTGATCCACTTTCCGCAGTAGTTTGTTAGCCGGTTCATTTCATAACCATCGGCCACAAAATTGTCTTTTACTTTGAGAATAGAATCCCTGAGCTGTCCGGAAAGTGCCTCATCTGCATCGATAGAAAGGATATGTGGGTATTCAGCCAGACCATTGGCAAAGTTTTTCTGCTCAATGTATCCTGCCCACTTATTGAAAATGAACCTGGCTCCCTTTTCCTTGCATATATCTTTGGTATTGTCTGTGGAACCGGAATCTATCACCACGATATCATCAGCGACGGCAATAAGGGAATCAATGCAGCGGCCAATGTTCCGCTCTTCGTTCAGGGTGATGATTACAGCTGAAAGCTTAGGCATTTGAAGGTTTTTCTATATCGATCAAATTCAAAGATAATATATTTCCCGCTGACAGCCGGATATGGCCTATTTTTTCCAGAATGCAGGGGAGAAAAGAATGAGCACGGTAAACAGTTCCAGGCGGCCAAGCAGCATGAGAAATGAGAGGAACCATTTCCCGCCATAAGGGATGAAAGCATAATTGCCTTCCGGGCCCACAGCACCGATACCTGGCCCGATATTTCCAATTGTTGCAGCCGTTGCTCCAATGGCAGTGGAGGCATCCAACCCAATCAGGGCCATCACGGTTGAGCCGATGATAAAGATGATGATATAGATAAGAAAGAAAGCCATTACCTTGAAGATGATATCCTGTGATACAACTTTACCGTTCATCCTCACAGGAATGATGGCTTGCGGATGGATCAATCGCTTAAGTTCCAGCAAACTGTTTTTCAGCAATAGCAATTGCCTTACTACTTTAATACCACCTCCTGTAGATCCGGCCATCCCGCCAATGAACATCATAAGTATGATCAGGAACCAAATCATGCTTGGCCATTGCAGGTAGTTATCGGTAATATAGCCGGTAGTGGTGATTATGGATACCACCTGAAAAAAGGATGCCCGGAAAGCCTCTTCAAATGACATCCCATCCTTGTTAAGGGCCAGTACCAGGGTGATAATTAGAGTTCCAGCCAGAATAAGGTAAATGAACCAACGAAATTCCTCACTTTTCCATACCCTTCGAAGTTGTCCGTGCAGGGCAAAGTAATGCAGGGTAAAATTTGTCCCGGCAAGGATCATAAAAACAATGATCACATATTGTATGTATGGTGATGAGAAGGCTGCAATGCTTTCTGTATGAGTTGAAAAACCACCCGTGGCAACTGTGCCGAAAGTATGGCAAAGGGCATCGAACAGACTCATTCCGCCAAAAAGCAGTAATAGAGTTTCAACTACAGTGAAGATCAGATAGATCGCCCAAAGCCGTTTGGCTGTGGCTGCGATCTTCGGGTGGAGTTTATCTTTGGTAACGCCAGGCATCTCTGCCGCATAGAGCTGCATACCGCCAATGCCAAGAATGGGGAGTACTGCAACAGTAAATACGATGATGCCCATACCCCCGATCCAATGGGTCATGCTCCTCCAGAAGAGGATGCTCTTTGGTATGGACTCTATGTCAGTGAGGATAGTAGCCCCTGTCGTAGTAAATCCTGACATAGTCTCGAAAAATGCGTCAGTGAAATTAGAGATCACTCCGCTTAAGAGAAAGGGTAAAGTGCCGAAAAGGGAAATGATAATCCAGGTGACAGCTACTATCACATAACCTTCTTTCCTGCCAATGTTCTTGAGGTGCTTCCTGGTAGAAAACCATAAAATACCACCCGTAAGAATGGTGATTAGCCCGGAATATAGTAGTGCAGGGTTTTCGAGTTCTCCATAATAAATGGAAAAGGGTAAACCGAGAAACATGAAAAACCCTTCGATCATAAGAAGGAAACCAATCACCTTGATGATCACCTTGATATTGATGCCTTTCCAGTTTTTCATTTGTTGTTGAACAGTTTATCTACCTTGTGGATGGCATCAGGCATGCTGAACACCACTACCTTGTCGCCTTCTTCTATTTGGAAGTCGCCCACTGCGATATAGCTGTCATCACCACGGATAATACCGCCAATGATTGCTCCTTTAGGCACATTCAGATCCCTGATAGGCTTCCTTGTGACAGCACTGTGTGGATTGGCTACCAGCTCCATTACCTCAGCATTGATACCACTTAAGCATTTGATGGAAGTGACTTCCGCATGCATTGTAAACTTCACAATATAGCTGGCAGTGCTAAGCTTTTTATTGATGATGGTGTCAATGCCGATATTTTGGGAGATGTCGATATAATCGATATTCTCAACGAGGGCGATGGTACGCTTAACGCCGAATTTACGGGCGTGCAGACAGGCCAGAATATTTGTTTCCGAGCTGTCGGTAACTGCTATAAAAGCATCCATGCCACGGATATCCTCATCTTCCATCAATTGTATGTCGCGGGCGTCACCATTGATCACCAGGGTATGCTCCAGCTGATTTGCAAGATGAAGGCTCTTTTCCTTATTCTTTTCGAAAAGTTTTATGTGTAGGGAGTTTTCGAGCTTCCGTGCGGTTGTACGTCCAACACGACCCCCGCCCATGATCATCACGTTCCTGATGTAAATCTTTTGTTTGCCGCCGAGCTTGAGCAAGTCATCTATTCCCCCGGGTTTTGTGATCACATACGACAAATCATTTACCAGGAACTGATCATCCCCTTTCGGGATGATGGTATTTGAATCCCGGTGGATGGCTACGGCACGGAAATCAAGATGCGGATACATGGCAACAATATCATTCAGGCTTTTATTCACCACAGGGGCATTTTCTTCAAGCTTGATCAGAAAAAGAGAAAGCTTTCCCCCTGAAAAATCAAAGACTTCGGTTGCTGCCGACTGGCTGAGCAGGTCAGCGATTTCCTTGGAAACAATATCCTCCGGACAGATTAATGCATCAACACCCATGTTTTTAAATCGTTCTTTATTTTCCGGATGAAGGTATTCGAGGTTATTGATCCTGGCTATAGTTTTCTTTGCGCCAAGTTGTTTGCCGAGGGCTGCAGTGATCAGGTTGATACGCTCATCATGAAGCACCGAGATAAGCAGGTCGGCCTTCTTTACATTGGCATTTTTCAAAACCTCTATTGAGGTTGAATCCCCCGTGATCGCCATAAGGTCGGTATGGGCCTCAACCATCTTGATCATGTCCTCGTGTGGGTCAACGATAGTAATATTCTGGTTTTCAAGTGAAGAAAGCTCTTGAGCAAGGTGTAATCCTACCTCTCCGTCGCCTGCGATTACTATATTCATGATTTGATTTTAAAACTGCTGCCAAATTACTACAAACAAATCTTAAAAAGCAAGTGTATAAGGTAAATCTTGCATTGTTTGGAAATTGTTTAGTGAATATCAAACCTATCCCGATCCTGTTCATACCTACCACATATGCCATGTTCTCTATGGCCCTGCCGGTGATTAGCGATGTCCAGGCAAGCGAGCGTATGACAGGCCAAACTGAAAAATGCAGATGTCATCACCCATCCTGAAAAGATGTTTTTTGTCATAGTACTGATAATTGCTATCAGGATGCATCAATACTAATCTGTTGAAATACTTATCATTTCCCAAAGTTTTCGAGGTTGGCCGGGGTGTCTTCCCAGATGAGGCTTGATTGAACAAGCGTAATGGTCAGATCTTGCATAGAATATTGGCAGCTTTATCAAGAGTTTCCTCCTTTTTGGCAAAACAAAGGCGAAGAACCCTGTTTTCATCTCCTGAATGATAAAATGGCGATACCGGGATCGTACCAATACCATACTCCTTTATTAATCGTGTGGCAAAATCCATATCGTTTTCATCTGATATGTTGCTGTAATCTAACAACTGGAAATAAGTCCCGCGGCAGGTGATGATCTTGAAACGCGAACTGCTAATGCCATCAACGAAATAATCCCGTTTCTTCTGATAGAAATTGTGAAGACCACGATAGTTTTCATCATCATCCAAATAATCAGCAATGGCATGCTGTACCGGTGTATTGCATGCAAATACGATAAATTGGTGCGACTTGCGGAATTCTTTCATCAGGTTTTCGGGGGCAAGCACGTATCCCATCTTCCAGCCCGTGGCATGAAAAGTCTTCCCAAAGGAGCCTGTTACAAAACTTTTTTCGGCCAGCTCAGGATATTTGCAGACACTTTCGTGAGGCTGATCGTCATAGATCAGGTGTTCGTAAACCTCATCGCTGAGCACCACGATGTCAGTTTTCTTGATCAGGTGTTGGAGGGCCAGCAGGTCTTTTTCCCGGAGAATGCAGCCTGTTGGGTTATGGGGACTGTTAATAATGATCATCCGTGTGCGGTGGGTAACCATTCGTGAGACCTCAGCCCATTTTATGGTATAATCAGGGGGCTCCATCCTGGCATATTTCACAATACCGCCGCAAAGTTGTACGGCGGGGGCATAACTATCATAGGCCGGCTCAAAAATGATCACTTCATCATCATCCCTTACCATGCATGCTATGGCAGCATAGATACCCTGGGTAGCGCCCGCCGTGATATTAATTTCTTTGTCGGGGTCATATTTAATCTTATACGTCTTTTCAATTTTTTCCGAGATACGCTTTCTCAGCAAAGGAACCCCTGTCATAGGGGCGTACTGGTTATAGCCCTTTTTCATGTAATAGCTGACGAGGTCTATCAACTTAGGGGAAACTTCGAAATCAGGGAAACCCTGTGAGAGGTTGATGGCATTGTGCTCATTGGCCAGTTGCGACATCACCGCAAATATTGACGTTCCGGTGCGGGGTAGTTTCGATTTTATGATGCCGGGGAATTTTGTCATCTTGTATGGTAGTTTAGCAGCTAAGCAAATTTAATGATAATTGATAAGCTTTTCCTAATTTTGCAGTAAGACTTGTCACAACCTTAAAATATAAAAGAACAAGATAATGAATACCATTGACAACTATAATTTCAGCGGCAAGAAAGCACTGATCCGTGTAGATTTTAACGTACCCCTCAACGATAAATTTGATATTACCGATACCACGAGGATAGATGCAGCTTTACCAACTATTCGAAAAATCCTTGATGGTGGCGGTGCTGTGATCCTGATGTCGCACCTGGGCAGGCCCAGGACCGGCCCGGAAGAAAAATTCTCACTGAAACACATACTCCCATACATCTCAGAACAACTCGGGTTAGAAGTTAAATTTGCCGATGATTGCATCGGGGAACAGGCAAAGGAAAAAGCCGCTGATCTTAAGCCGGGTGAGGTCCTGTTGTTGGAAAACCTTCGCTTTTATAAGGAAGAAACTGAAGGGGATGAAAAGTTTGCATCCAAACTTGCATTCCTGGGTGATGTATATGTAAATGATGCTTTCGGCACCGCACACAGGGCCCATGCATCTACAGCCATCATTGCCCAGTTCTTCCCGAATGATAAACTTTTTGGTTATATCATGGAAAATGAGGTCAGGAGCATTGACAAGGTACTCCATGATTCCGGCAAACCATTTACAGCCATCCTTGGCGGGGCGAAGGTGTCCGGTAAGATAGAGATCATCATTAACCTGCTCGACAAGGTCGACAATATAATCATCGGCGGAGGCATGATGTTCACTTTCATTAAGGCAATGGGTGGAAATATAGGAAACTCCCTGTTGGAGGAAGACCTGATCGATACCGCAAAGAAAGCCTTTTATAAAGCAAAGGAGCTGGGTGTGAACTTCTATATTCCTTCAGATACGGTGGCCGCGGATGCATTTGATAATGATGCCAATACCAGGCTTGTTCCTGCAGATGCAGTGCCTGATGGACTGATGGGCCTTGATATCGGACCTGATAGCATTAAATCTTTCACCGAAATAATAGGCAATTCTTCAACAATTCTCTGGAACGGTCCCATGGGCGTATTTGAAATGAACAATTTTGAGGCAGGTACCAAAGCCATTGCTGAAGCTGTGGCCGCTGCAACGCAAAAAGGTGCCTTTTCACTTATTGGTGGAGGTGATTCTGTAGCGGCTATAAATAAATACCATCTGAAAGATAAGGTGAGCTATGTTTCAACAGGTGGAGGTGCCATGTTGGAATATATTGAAGGCAAGGAACTTCCTGGGGTGAAGGCGGTGGAAGAACTTTGAAATCAGAAGTCAGACACCAGAAATTAGAATTGGATTATTAGGTTGTGCCGAATTCTTTGTGCTTGCTTTTTAAGTCCGTGAATACATTACCGGATTCCTGCTCCTTGATGAACTCAACCATCAAATGCCCGCTTATAAGTATTTTCGGGTTTATTGAAAGCTTATAGATCTCCCGGTAGACGGCTTTTTTAGTAGCATCGTCATAATCCTTGTTTTTTCTCAGGTTCTTTTTGTAGGTAATCCAGTTGGAGAGTAAGATGAACGGATAAAATAGGGGCAACAGGAACAGGGAAGTGGTCTTTGCCCTGGTAAAGTGGAAAGCTTTCATTTTAAATCCACTTAACTTACCCAGCGCACGCAGCTTTTGAATGCCGATCAGAAAAATATGCCCGAAGTATATTTCACTGCTGATGTGTTGTTGCGACATCCAGATACTGTCGAGTTCATTCGGGGGCATGGTGGAGTTAAATCGTTCACTTTCTGAAAGGAGGTAGCTTAATTTCGAACGAAGGTTTGAGTAATTTGGTGTTGTGATGAGGAGCAGTCCATCCGGCTTAAGCACCCTGTTAAATTCCTTGAAAGCACCAAACTGATCACTGAAATGCTCAATTCCTTCCTGACAAATGAGCCCGTCAGCGGCATGATCTTCCAATGGAAGCCCTGATGTGATTGTGGCCCTTTTGCACTTGATATCGTCCAGCTCAAAATACTCCGGGAACAGGTCGAAGGGAATGGGGTCAGCCCCCACCTCTTTCAGAAGTTTTGATGTTACCCCGTTACCGGCCGGAAAATCAATTATCTTTTTGCCTTTGAACAGATTGGCATTGTTCAGCAGGTATTGCTTCACGTGGTACTTAATACTCCTGGGATTATCTTCGTATTTCATGTATCAGGATCAGTTATATTCCCTGCTTGTTATGAGGTTCATAAATGCCACATGCAACAAAGCATTGTAAAAGTATGAAATTAATGAATGATTATGAATTATGGATGTTATATTGGATTTGAACTTAATACTTCCCTTCCTCCTTTTGCCCTCTTCCTTATGCCTTATGCCTTCTTCCTTCTGCCCTTTTCCCGGGTCCCATAGAGATCTGACGTTGATAACTTGATGGATAGAGGAACACAAATGCGCCCTGTAGGGACGCAACAATCTTTTCAATTTCTTCATCTGTTAGCTTAAACATAAAATTGACTGGGAATCGGCTTATGTTTCTATTAACCTGCTCGTTCAATCGTTTAGTTTTTACCCCATACAAATCAGCAAGGTCAGCATCTAGCATTATCTTTTGTCCACGAATATCAAATATCGGATATCAGATTTCGAATATCATCTAACACCCAACACCAACCCAAAACTCAACCCTCAACCCTCAACC
>JAGLYE010000230.1 GCA_023132505.1 Bacteroidales bacterium
AAATCAGAAATTAATCCATAATTCATAATCCAACACCCACTGCGTCCGCCGTAGCGAAGCGTAGGAGGAACACCTCTTCCCGTCTTCCAGTCATCCCGTTATCCCACCTTAAAGCCTTACCTGGTAATCAACTTAAATCCCACCCCATGAACATTCAAAAGTTCAACCGTAGGATCCTGTTTCAGATATTTCCTGAGTTTGGTGATGTAAACATCCATACTCCTTGCATTGAAATACGAATCATCCAGCCAGATCTTGTTGAGGGCCACAGAGCGGTCAACCACTTCATTCAGGTTCTGGCAAAGCAGCTTAAGCAAGGCTGCTTCTTTTGATGTAAGCTTGTTTTCTTCTCCACCCATTGACAGTATTTGCCTTACAAAATTGAATTCCATTTTACCAAGTTTGTATATATCACCCTCAGGGCTGTTTTTTTCTTCAGTTTTGCTCCTGCGTAGAATGGCTTCCATCCTGGCAAGTAATTCTTCCATATTGAAGGGCTTGGTCATGTAGTCATCCGCACCCAATTCAAAGCCTTTGAGCTTGTCTGCCTGCATGGATTTTGCAGTAAGGAAAAGTATTGGCACTTTTTTATCTATGCTCCTGATCTCTTTGGCCAGGGTGAAGCCGTCTTTCACCGGCATCATCACGTCAAGAATGCAGAAATCATAATCGTTTTTGTTAAACTCAATAAATGCTTCCTGTCCGTTCACACACAAGGTAGCCGGGTAGCCTTTGGCCTCGAGGTAGGATTTCAGGATAGTCCCCAGGTTTTTATCATCCTCAGCCAGAAGCACTTTTACTTTTTCATTATCCATAACAGTATATTATGATTCGTAAGGTAAAAATACATCAAATTTTGTTCCCTTTTTAAGCTCGCTTTCCAGTCTGATACTCCCTTTATGATACTCCACAATCACTTTCACATAACTAAGTCCCAGACCAAATCCTTTAAAATCGTGTATGTCTCCCATGGGAACCCTGTATAGCTTATCAAAGATCTTATTCTGATTTATCTTACTGATGCCGATACCATTATCTTCAATTGATATCATAATGCCGGTCTTGACAGTTTGCGTACTGACCCTGATACATGGTTTCTGGGGAGAATATTTATTTGCATTATCAAGCAGGTTGTTGATCAGGTTTGTAAAATGGACCTTGTCGGCATGGATGTTTGACGGTTCGGCTTCGAATTCAGTAATGATCCTTCCATCCTTGATCTGCACCTGTATCCCGATCTTGTTCACAACATCGGTAATGACCTCATGAATATCAAACCATTCTTTATTAAGCTCAAGCTGCCTTTTTTCCAATACAGCTGACTGGAGAATCTTTTCAGCCATAGCACCAAGACGAATGTTTTCCTCCCCGATCACGCTGATATAAGCTTCATAAACCTCCTCTGTTTTTGTAACATCATTATCCTTTAATGCCTGGCAAGCCAGGGAGATAGTAGAAATGGGGGTTTTAAATTCATGGGTCATATTATTGATGAAATCATTTTTCATCTCCGACAAGCGTTTTTGCCGGTAAATAGTAAGTACGGTATAGGTGAATGAGAAAATAATGATCAGGATTAGTGAGATTGAGATCACAAGCAATCCGGCCATCTGGCCTATCAGAAAGCCTTTCTCATTGGGAAAATACAACATCAGATAATCGGGTTCTTCGAGCAGATCACCCGGGAATAGAGTAAACGCATAGGCCTTTTCAAGCAATACAGAAGGGTCACTTCCTACTGTACGTAATACCATCTTTCCCCGTTCTGTGCTAAAAACCCCAAACTGGAATTTTGCAGAAATGCTTTTTTTGTGCAATTCATCCCGAAGCAAGGAGTCGATCAGGTTATATGTAAGCCTCTTTTCGATCAATTGAAAGCCTTCATGTATCCGTTGCCGGTCTTTGAGCTCCAATGATAGAATATACTTATTGTAGAATATTTCCAACTCACCCCTGTTATCAATATCCCTGAATTCATGATCAAGGACATTATATATTGAATCGTCAGGAGCCATATACTGTGGCGAATCACTTAAATAATCTATGGTGGATTCGAGCCGGTTAGCAAGGTCTGATTTCTCAAGGCGAAAAAATACTCCATCAACGGCTTCATTAACAGATCGCACAAAGTTCGCCTGGCGAACGATCATGGCATTGTTTATCCAGTATCCCTGAATAAAGACCAGGGCCAGTAAAGCAAGGCTCATCAAGCCAATAATAAATATTATTATCTTCTTATTCACTAAAGCAAAAATATGTTATGACACGGATTATCAGTAGGCTTTAACGTTTTTTAACGTTCATTAGTGTTTGTTAACATTATTGGCATGAAATTAGATATATTTTTGTTTCGGATGCTAATCCAATTTATACGTACCATATTTCATGTTAGTTAAACATTGTGCAAAAATTTTTATTTCATGAATTTGGTTTTTGGTTTAAACAGTGCGGTCCGGTAAAGCCGCACTGTTTTTTTGTCCCGGACCGGGACAAAACTTCTTCTATCTCCTTCTCCTTAGTCTGGTAACCTTGATTTATTATTATGTACTTTTTTGCTTGTCCAAAAAAGTACCAAAAAAGACCTGCCTGGTCAAGGTTTTCATCCCGCAGATCGCGGGATTCAAACTGCACCCGGGCATTTAAATGCTTCGCATTTATTCGTTTTTAATATATACATATTGGTGTAAACAAAAACCTAAAGGAGTTTCATATCTGTAACCCTGGGTTTTAACCCGGGGTGGGAAGAATATTTATTATTTCATCATAAAAGAATTCTCGCACTTTTCTTCTATTTTTACAGGATACTTAATCCATATTATGAGGATTTTCTTAACTTATTTGGGACGAATTGTACTCTTCTTGGTTCTTTTTGGCTTGTTCAGTAAAGCTGATTGTTCCAGGGAAAAGAATGAACCCGTTTGCTATATGTCAGAAGATTTTAAAGAATATGTAGTTTTCGGTTCAGGTTCATTCTGGATATATCAAAGCCAATCAGGACTTATCGACACTGTTCAAATGATAAATACCAAGTTCTCAATTGAGGATAGCCCATATACCTATCCCATTGAAATGTATACGGGCTATAAAAAATCAACCGTGCATGGAACCGAGTACTTTATGTCACGTTGTGAAGGCACTATGATAGATTGTGAAAACTTAAGTACTTTGTATGGTGGAGAGATCTGGCAGCTATTATTTTTTTGCTGTTGTGAAGAAGGAAGAAGGATTGAAAACCTGATATATATTAG
>JAGLYE010000231.1 GCA_023132505.1 Bacteroidales bacterium
TGATTGCAGATATAATATTCGATTGTGGATTTATCCATTTTTAATGAGCCATCAAATATCCTATCAAATATCTTCTTTCACCCAATCGACAATCGCCTAATGAAAAAGCCTTCGCAACTGCGAAGGCTTTTTGTGATCGCGGCAGGATTCGAACCTGCGACCGGCAGCTTAGAAGGCTGCTGCTCTATCCAACTGAGCTACGCGACCTTTTGCGGGTGCAAAATTACGAATATTAATGCAATATATGCAAGTATATGCGTAAATAAGACCGGCATGCCGGGCAAGTGCAAAATGTCATATATTTGCTTATTACTCATGAATTGAGAGTACGTAAAATACTAATTCCTGTTACATGATCTTGCAATTTCTGGGAAACGGCATTGTAAATGGAAGCCTGATTGCCATCACAGCACTGGGCTTCTCACTGGTATATAATACCACCCGCGTTTTCCATATTGCCTATGCCGGGATATATGTCTGGGCAGGATATGTACTTTATGTCTTCATGGATTACCTGCACTGGCCGGTGATAACATCTTTCCTTATGGCCATACTGGCAGCAGCATTATTAAGCGTTTCCTGTGAAGCCTTTCTCTATGCGCCCTTAATGAGACGGGGCAGATCGCAGAATGCCATTATGATCAGCTCTGTGGGGATGCTTATCCTTTTGGTCAGCCTGTCAGAACTTTTCTTTGGAAATGTTGCCAGATATCCGGATTTCAGCCTTTCAGGTACTTTTCTGGACAACAAACTGTTCTTTTCGGGGATCAGGCTTATAAGCCTTCTGGTTTGCATGACCATGTTGGGATTGTTTTTCTTGTTTTTAAATTATTCGAAGATGGGCATAAGGATCAGGGCTTTACGCGATGATGAGCTCCTGAGTCGTGTTTTTGGCATAAAGACTGGGAGGCTTAAGGTGTTCCTGTTCATATTGTCAGGGGTATTTGTTGCCACAGCATCCGGCCTGAGTGGTTTGGACGTTGGCATAAATCCCCATCTTGGTATCCCGGTATTCATTAACGCATTTGTGGCATTGGTGATAGGAGGGATCGGCCGCTTCGACGGGCCTGTGCTCGGTGGCTTATTGCTCGGCATAATACAGGCAATGACCGAATACTTTTTCGATAGTCGCTGGGTGATGATGCTTACTTTCATCCTGCTGCTCCTTTTCTTGTTAATCAGACCAAAGGGACTGATCCCTGAAAAATCGAGGACTTTCTGAGTATGGGATACCTGAGCCATATAATCATCCTTATCAATATATACGTCATCCTGACTGTAGCAACGGGATTGATCGTCGGCTTGTCCAGGATGATCTCCTTAGGGCAAGCAGCATTTTACGGCATCGGGGCATATATCACGGCTTTATGCATCATACTGCTGGACCTCTCATTGCTTCCGTCATTGATATTGGTAATGCTGGTGAATGGCTTGATAAGCCTGCTGATAGCAATCCCTTCAATGCGATTAAAGGGTGACTATTTTATCCTGGCAACCCTGGCTTTTCAGTTTATTATATTTTCACTGCTGAACAACCTTACAAGCCTGACCAAGGGCAGTCTCGGTATCAGCGGGATAGGACCTGTTTCTTTTCTCGGTTTGTTTGACCTGAACGGGCAGCAGGTATTTCTGCTCGTCAGTGCCATAATGGCTGCAATCGTAGTATATATCTTTTACAAGATCTATCATTCCCCATACGGAACTGCATTAAAGGCATTGCGGGAGGATGAAATTGCATTGCAAACCATGGGCAGGAATACACGCCGCTTGAAAATGCTGGCATTCATAATCTCGAGTGCTTTCATCGGCTGGGCATCATATATCTTCGCTACATACATGACCTTTATTTATCCCGGCGGCTTTCACCTGGAAGAGTCAATATTCATATTGATAGCAGTGCTGGTTGGCGGGAGTGGAACGATCAGGGGCAGTATCGCAGGAGCTGTTTTTGTAATAGTGGTACCTGAATTGCTCAGGATGACGGGGTTGCCTGATAATATTGCAGCCCCAATGAAGCAAATATTCTTTGGTTTGATCCTGATCATTATCATGCGGTACCGGCCAAATGGATTAATGGGCGAATTGAAATTGTAAACATGGATACGATCCTCGACATAAAAGATATTCATAAGAGCTTTGCCGTTAATTTTGGCAGAAAAGGCAGGGCTTTCGGGAATGAATATAAAAATGTGATCAACGGTCTCTCTATCGGCCTGGAAAGAGGGCGTGTAACTGCATTGGTTGGGGGTAACGGGGAAGGGAAGACCACCTTATTTAACATCATTTCCGGATTACACAGGCCGGAGGGTGGCAGTATACTGTTCAATAATGGAAGAAATACGATCGATTGTACTATCACAAGCCCATGGAAGATCGCATCTAGTGGTGTAGGGCGCATGTTTCAGGGGACAAGGGTTTTTGGCGGATTAAGTGTGATCGATCATTTATTGTTACAGGCACGCCCTGTAGCTGCAGAAACGCCATTCAATAATGTGATTTTTCCTTTAAAGATCAGAAAGTCTGACCGGGAATTGAAACAGCACATCTACGAGAATTTGAAGGAATTTGATGAATTCAGGGAACTGTGGAAAGAGGGAAAAAAAGCCGCTTCATCCCTTTCATTTGCCCGACAGCGCATGCTATCCCTTGCCGGATTGCTGCTGGGAACTTATGACCTTTTGTTACTTGACGAGCCATCCTCAGGACTAAGTCCGGAATCATTCAATACACTATATAATTTTCTTGATGTTATGACAGCCCGCGGAAAGACCGTTTTGCTGATCGAACACAATATGGAGTTTATTAAAAAAGCCGTTGATCACTGCCATTACATGGCAGAAGGGAGGATACTTTTTTCCGGATCGCCCGAAGAGGTACTAAGCCATGATAAAGTTAAACAAAGCTATCTGCTGTAATGCTGAAGATAAAAAATATTACTGCTGCATACCATAAAGGATATCCTATCCTTTCTGATGTAAGCCTTGATCTCAGGGACGGTGAAAGGATTGCCATCCTGGGCAGGAATGGGGCGGGTAAGACCACCTTTGCCAATAGCATCTTCGGCCTTACTCCCCTGATCACGGGAGAGATACTATATAAGGAAACGAACATTCTTCAATTGCCCCTGGAAAGGATCACATCATTCGGCCTGAGTTATTTTATGCAGGGTGCCCCCGTATTTTCCCAGATGACGGTAAAGGAAAATCTGCTTATGGCTGGAGAC
>JAGLYE010000232.1 GCA_023132505.1 Bacteroidales bacterium
GTGTAGGCATCTGCTGACTGGCGTCCGCCACCCTGGGCAATCGGTGAATCACCCTGCGAAACCCGTGTGCCGGATCCGACTGCAAGTGCATCTTCATATTTTTCCCCAAAGGATTTTGAATCCCTTCCGAGTGCGGTCCCTGTACCATTCGGGTTCATGCCCCTGTTGTTTCTTGGGCCGTAATAGTGCGAGTTGTAGTCGTAGCTGTTGTAATAATAAGGTGAGGGATAATAACCACCATAACAACAGCAGCCGTAACCGTAGCCGTAATAACCACCCCAACCATAGTAAGGCCATCCCCAACCATAGTAAGGATAACGCCAACTGTAGTAAGGATAACCCCAACCGAATCCGATACCGAATCCGCCCCATCCAAAACCAAAGCCTATTGATGCATATGGGCTATAGTAGCCCGGATAACCATAATAGTAGTTGGAATAGATACTGCTGCCATAGGTCCAGGGGTCATATTCATAATAATAGTTATTGGTATAGTAGTTGTCATAGTAGCTATAACCGGGATTGGGTTCATGGAACCTGCGAATCCTTGCAGCATAACTGTAATCGTAATAGTCCTCCATTTCAAACTCGTTTTCGGAATACTCAGTAGTACTGTAAGTATTCTCATTTCCATAGTCATAATCGTCGGAAGCAACACTGCGTGTCTCAATGTACTCGGAGGTGGTGTAAACTTCGCTGGCGGTATATGCCGCCTCGGAATTCTTGCCTTTGCTTGATATTTGTGTGTTTTCCGGCTTAGTCGAATAGTAGACATCATCATAGGCCAGATTGGCATCTTTCTGGGAAGAACATGCAGCTAGAAAAAATACTGCGATTACGATTAAGCTTAGATAAGTTTTCATGGTGAACTCCTTTCGGTATAAATTTGGTGTGTTGTTATGTGGTGTATGCTTCAATTTATTAATTTTGTCGCGTTCACCAGTTAAAATGCAAATACTATACCAAAATTCACATGGCCAAAGATTTTCCAACAAGAGAAGAGAATTACTCCCAGTGGTACAACGACTTAGTAATTAAAGCTGACCTGGCTGAGAACTCAGCTGTAAGGGGATGCATGGTTATCAAACCTTATGGATATTCTATCTGGGAAAAGATGCAGGCTGCCCTGGATAAGAAGTTCAAGGATACGGGCCATTCAAATGCATATTTTCCTTTGTTTATCCCGAAATCCTTTTTCAGCCGGGAAGCTGCCCACGTAAAAGGCTTTGCCAAGGAATGTGCTGTGGTAACGCATTACCGTCTTAAAAATGCAGAAGACGGCAAAGGAGTGGTAGTGGATGAAACCGCAAAGCTGGAAGAAGAGCTTATTGTACGGCCTACTTCCGAGACCATTATCTGGGATACATATAAAAACTGGATACAGTCGTATCGTGACCTGCCCATCCTGGTTAATCAGTGGGCCAATGTGGTTCGCTGGGAAATGCGTACCAGGCTGTTTCTCAGAACGACTGAATTCCTCTGGCAGGAGGGGCATACAGCACACGAAACAAAGCAGGAAGCCATCGATGAAACTATGCTGATTCTGGATGTATATACCGATTTTGCTGAAAAGTTCATGGCTTTACCGGTGTTAAAAGGGGTGAAATCCGAAAGTGAGCGTTTTGCCGGGGCTGTTGATACTTACTGCATTGAAGCCCTGATGCAGGATGGCAAGTCTCTGCAAGCGGGAACTTCTCATTTTCTTGGTCAGAATTTTGCGAAAGCTTTTGATGTAAAATATCTCAATAAAGAAAATAAGCTCAACTATGTATGGGCTTCCTCCTGGGGTGTTTCTACCAGGCTGATGGGTGCCCTGATCATGGCACATTCTGATGACCAGGGATTGGTACTGCCTCCAAAGCTTGCACCTATACAGGTAGCAATCGTACCTATATATAAAAAGGCTGAGCAACTTGAAGAAATCTCAGTAAAAGCCAAGGAGATCAAAAAGTTACTGGAGGCTCGTGGCATTTCTGTGAAATACGACGACCGTGATACTTATAAGCCGGGATGGAAATTTGCTGAATATGAGTTTAAAGGTGTTCCGGTACGCCTGGCCATAGGCCCGCGCGACATGGAAAATGGCACCATCGAAGTTGCCCGAAGGGATACACTGGAAAAGGAAGTCTTGCAAGTGGCAGATATCGATCGAAAGGTGGAGCATTTGCTGGCACAAATCCAGGAAAATCTCTATACTAAAGCACTTAATTTCAGGAATGACAATACGTACAGGGCTGATACATGGGAGGAGTTCACCGACCTTATTGAAAACAAAGGAGGCTTTGTTTATGCCCATTGGGATGGCACAGCTGAAACTGAAAATAAGATCAAGGATAAAACTAAGGCAACTATCCGGCTCATCCCCCTCGAAGACGATAAAGAAGAGGGAAAATGTATCCTGACAGGAAAACCCTCAAAGGGCAGGGTGGTGTTTGCGAAAGCGTATTAAGGGTGCAGGGTGCAGAGTGCAGGGTGCAGGGTGCAGGGTGATGAATTATTGTTTATACAGCTTCCCTGTCCCGTTTCCTTCCAGACTGACAGTAGGCGGGTTTCCGAAATAGTAAACATCTCCTACATTGTTGATCTTCACCTCCAGTTTCAGGCTTGATTTTACATAGCAATTATTGGTGCTGTTGCTGGTCATATAAGTGAATACGGTATTTAGCTCACTCAGGTCAGCGGGGCCGTAACCACTGGAATAAAGGTAGCTGATGTGAGAAACACCCCTGACGGTCAGGTCTGCTGTGCCATAATGGAGGTTATACCTTGCCCTGGCCGTTTTTATCCACAGATTTATACTGCCTGAGCCCTCCAGAACATCAAGCTTAATAGAATCTGCAACAAACTGGTTTGTAAAGATCAGGTTTCCTGAAGCCTGGTATATTATACTGTCCAGTCTTGGCGTGCTGATATGGACTTCTATCGGTTTTTCAAAGCTTCTTACCCAATTACAGGTATTTTCATTTGATATGGTCAGGGTTTTTCCTGAGATTGTCGTTTTAATGCCGGGGATGACATTCTTCCCGGCCCTTACGGTTATGGAATATGTCGGATTGTAAGTAAGTAAAACATCTACATTATTATTCATGTGGAGGTAAGTGAAGGCAGATACCTCCCTGGTTTCTTCAGAGACAGGGCCGGAGTTTTTAAAGCAATCACCGGGATTGAATTTCTGGCATGCTGCCAGAAGCAAGATCAAAGCGATATA
>JAGLYE010000233.1 GCA_023132505.1 Bacteroidales bacterium
AGTATGAGGGAATCCTGCAGCAAGGGAGTCCCATAAGGCGAATAGGTATCCTGGAAAGAGAAGCCATAATATAAGTACCTGAAATCTTCAGAAGTAAGGCTGGTGTCAAGGTCGAGGTAACGCTGGAACAGGGCAGGGTAGTAGAAAGGAGATTTTTTTTTGTTGATCTCCTTTTTGAGTTTTTTGAATTTCATGGGCTGTATGTCCAGGTCCTGGGAAAAAATCAGGACGGAAAAACAGAACAAGCCCATAAAGATGATAAACTGCTTTTTTATCATGTCAATAGTGCTATTAAGACATTATCTGGCATATTGCCGGTCGGCCCGGAACAATTTTGCTTCCTGGATAAAGTATATGGCAATGGGCAAACAGAAGGGGTTTTGTAACTCCATACGTTCGGGGTGCCATTGTACACCCATAAAAAAAGGCATATTCCCGGGGTCTTCATATTCAATGGCTTCAATAAGTCCTTCATTGCTGCGTGCAATTGCCCTGATCCCGCTACCGATACGCTGAATGCCCTGGTGATGGTTTGAATTTACCACACCCTGTTGCTCACCGGAAATTTTATATAATCCTGATTTTTTCAAAACCCTGATCTCATGATCGCAATCATAGGTATTCTCGCATCTGTGCAACACGCTTGTGCCGAGGTCGGTTGGGATATCAGGGTACAGGCTTCCGCCATGGTACACATTGAAAATCTGCAAGCCCCGGCAAATACCAAGGATCGGCATTTCCATCTCCTTCGCGTTCCTGATCAGTGCAAATTCCAGGGTATCCCTGTAAAAGTCGATGGTTCCGCATTTGAGCGTGTCAGATGCCTGATTGTAGCGTCCGGGATAAACATCCGGTCCCCCGCTGATGAGTAAGCCGGAACAGCGGTCAAGCAAGATAAGGGCTGAATCTAAAGGCATATGATATAAGTCGATACAAATGATCGAGGAATCAGCCCTTGTAAGCCATTTTGCGTAATTTCCGTAGTATTCTTCCGGCGCAGCTTTTGAGATACCGATTACAACAGGATCGGATTTATCAGGCCCCGAACAGGATGGCAGTAATAACCCGGAAATAAAAATGACAGAAAAAAGATAAAATAAGAAGCACCTTGTTTTCATGCTGAATTTTTAATGGTGAGCTGATAAAAGTAGAAAATATCGACCTGTTTTGCAAAGCGATGAATAAAGAAACAAAAACATTTATCCAAATTATAAGGCCTTTCGTGTGAAATATTCT
The DNA here is from genome assembly GCA_023132505.1 of Bacteroidales bacterium. Lineage (GTDB taxonomy): Bacteria > Bacteroidota > Bacteroidia > Bacteroidales > B18-G4 > B18-G4. The sequence continues at coordinate 1,237 of JAGLYE010000233.1, forward strand.
ACCGGGGCATAATCATCGGTGAGGATCATGGCTTCAGGAGAGATCTCGGGATTAACCTTATGGGAAAGAAAGTTATTCAGGAGTGGATCTGCGTTGTAAAATGAGGGTACTGATGTTGATTTGAGGGCGATCAGGCTGATGCTTTGCACCATGCCCGGATCTTCAGGATCGTGACAGGCAAAGATGTAAACCTGTGGGAAAACTTCTCTGTACGTTACATACTCAGAATACAGGAATTCACTTGCCGGCCCTTCCATGGAAGCAATGATGTTGACGATCACAATGCCATCCTGCTCCAGCATATCATATTTGCGCCTGGCAGCTTCAAGTGTTGTGAGCTGAAAAGGTATCGACATCAGGGATTTAAATGCATCACCGAGGATCACATCATATCTCTCAGGGCTGTTATTCAGGAAAGTCCGCCCATCTTCATGAAAGATCCTTAAACGTGGATTGTCTACCAGGCGAAAATGCTTCCTGGCCAGATCGGTAAGGCCGGGATCGATCTCTACAACATCTATTGAAGCTTCAGGGTATTTCGAAAGGTAATATTTGGGGTAAGAATATGCTGCCCCTCCGATAAGCAATGTTTTGTAGAAGCCCGGTTTAAAATGTTCTGCCAACTGGTAAAACCATGTATATTCATATACCAGCGAATCATTATCAGGGAACATTGCTGAACTATATTCATCATTCACCTTCATAACTTTAATAGGTGCACCATTGATCCAGTAATTCCTTTCGAATATCTGTACATGGTTGTAGCGAGTATCAACTTCGATAATCTGTTTTTCGGATGTGTGGAGCAAGTATATATCATAGCCTGACACTGCAAGTACCAGAATGGTCAGAATGAAGTCACCTTTGCTGAAGAATTTGAAACCCAGGCTGAAAGCGACTGCCACCAGGGTGCCTGCGATAATATACAGGATGTTAGTTGTACCTGCAAACGGTATCAGGACAAAGCCGACGAGAAAAGTCCCTAATATGCTTCCTACCGTTGAAATGGCATAAAGATTGCCAACTGTCTTTCCCGAGCTGCTGATGGTTTTAAGCTTTAGCCTGATGGCATATGGAGAAACCATTCCGAGGAAAATGCTTGCCGGCGCAAAGAGGATGATAGCAGCCAGAAGAGTTCGCATGATCATATCGCTGAAAACCTGAGACAGATAATCAAGCACATACCCTTTCAGAATTGTTGCAAGGATAATAAAAATGGCGGAAGCCAGGATTATACGGGAAAGGCCCTTAAAGCTGGGGTTTTTATCTGCAATCCTGCCCCCGAGCCAATATCCGGCACTGAGGCTGGCAAGGATCACACCGATGAGGCTGGTCCATACATAAATGGAGGTGCCGAAATAGGGTGCCACAACCCGGGACCCTACGATCTCAAAAATCATCAAGACCGCTCCGCAAAGGAATACGGCAACTTCCAGCAAATACTTTTTCATGACTGAAAGGTAGGAATTTTTTATGAAAAGACACCCTGCACCCTGCACCCTGCACCCTGCACCCTGCACCCTGTACCCAAATACTAATACATCATGTACTTCTTCTCATTCTCGCGCCATTCGGCCTGGTAGCTATGGTCTACGAAGCAAATGACAAGGTCGGCTTCATACTTATGATTGCAGAAATATATGGTCTTATCCGCCTCGTAATTGTATTTGCAAAAAAACCACTTGCCGTCGTTCTCCCCGGCCTCATAAGAGTACTTAACCCTGTAAACGAGCAAGTCGGCTTCGTAGGTGTGTTTGGCCACATATACCTTGATATCAGCTTCATAGCTGTGGTTGCATGAAAAAACCTTTTGTGCCGGTGCGGACACAGGAATAATCAAAAGTGTGGAGAATAAGATCAGGATAGTAATTAGTGTTCTCATGTCAGCTTGTATTTAAGGCACTCCAAGTACTCCAAGTACTCCAAGTATTCCAAGTACTCCAAGTACT
>JAGLYE010000234.1 GCA_023132505.1 Bacteroidales bacterium
AAGGATGAATATTTTAAAAACTGAACTTTCCGGTCTCCTGATCATTGATCCAAAAGTGTTTGGTGATGATCGCGGGTATTTTTTCGAATCATTCAATGCAGAAGTATTTGCTTCTGCCGGCCTTGCTGCCAATTTTGTGCAGGACAATGAATCAAGATCCGTGAAAGGTGTTTTGCGTGGACTGCATTTTCAGGAACCCCCTTATGAACAGGGAAAGCTGATCAGGGTTGCACGGGGAGCTGTTATGGATGTCTCTGTCGATATAAGGAAAGATTCCCCGACATACGGTAAATGGGCAGCCTTTGAACTCTCGGATCTGAATAAGCGCATGTTATGGATCCCTCCCGGTTTTGCACATGGCTTTGTAAGCCTTGAGGATGATACCATATTCATCTATAAATGCACGAATGTTTATAATAGCGATTCGGAGAATTCTATCAGGTGGAACGACCCTAAGCTGAATATTGATTGGGGCATCCAAAACCCAATCATTTCTGATAAGGACAGCAAGGCGCCATTATTCATGGAACTTGAAAGTCCTTTCTAAGTAAAAATTTGAGGAAACAGTACAATACGATGGTGTTTGGGGATACACTGAATTTTGAAGAATTATAATTGATCGACAAATGGGTTCCGGTGGTAGTAATCACAAACTTGAAGTGCAGGGGGCGCGTGTCCACAATCTGAAGAATGTCGACCTGTCCATTCCCAGGAATAAGCTCGTTGTGTTTACCGGCCTGAGCGGATCCGGAAAATCATCACTTGCCTTTGATACGATCTATGCAGAGGGGCAGCGACGGTATATGGAAACCTTTTCTGCCTATGCACGTCAATTTATCGGGAACCTTGTGCGCCCTGATGTGGATAAGATCACCGGCCTGAGTCCTGTCGTTGCTATTGAGCAAAAATCAGTAAATAAAAATCCACGGTCAACTGTAGGCACAGCTACTGAGGTTTACGATTTCCTCCGTTTATTATATGCCCGCGTTGCAGATGCATACTCCTATGAGAGTGGCGAAAAGATGGTTAAGCATACTGAGGAGCAGATCCTTGCTTTGATTAAGGATGAGTACATGGATGAGAATATTATGGTGCTGGCACCGATCGTCCGTGGCCGGAAAGGGCATTACCGTGAAAACTTTGAGCAGATGCGCCGGCAGGGATACCTCAAAGTCAGGGTTGACGGGGAGATCGGGGACCTGGAGTTTGGTATGCAGCTCGACCGCTTTAAGGCACACGATATTGAACTCATGGTAGACATCCTTAAGGTAGGAACAGGTGACAAATCGTTGCAGCGCCTGTCAAGGACCATTTCAACCGCCATGAAAACAGGCAAAGGCTCTGTCATGGTCATCAGGCAGGGTGAAGTGGAAACCAGGCATTACAGTAAGTTGCTCATGTGCCCCAGTTCAGGGATATCTTACGATGAGCCGGAACCAAATACTTTTTCATTTAACTCACCATACGGTGCCTGCCCGAAATGCAGCGGGCTTGGAACCATCAGCGAGGTGAATCTTGACAAGATCATCCCCGACAGGTCGAAAAATATTAAGAGAGGGGGGATTTCCCCTATAGGCGAATACAGGCCCAACTGGATATTCAAGCAGTTGGAGATGATCGGTCAGAAGTTTGGCTTCGACCTGGCTACACCCATCATTGAGATACCTGATGAGGCCATTTCTACGATCCTTTACGGTTCTAACGAGACTTTCATCATCAAAAAGGAATTTGCCGGCGTAACCTCCTCATATACTTTGAATTTTGAGGGGATTATCAATTTCATTTCGAGCCAGTTTGCTGATTCCAATTCCAGGAGCATACAAAAGTGGGCGGGAAGCTTTATGAACCGCATTCCTTGCCCCGAGTGCAATGGCAACAGACTGAAGAAGGAATCACTGCATTTCAGGATAGGGGATATGAATATCTCTGACCTGGCAAATATGGACCTCGTCAGGTTCAATGAATGGATGGATGGGGTAGATGGGCTGCTGGATGATAAGAGAAAAATAATTGCAAAAGAAATTGTGCGGGAGATCAAGACCCGGACCGGATTCCTGCTGGAGGTAGGATTGGAGTATCTTTCGTTGAACCGTCAGTCGAGTAGTCTGTCGGGTGGGGAATCGCAGCGTATAAGGCTTGCCACACAGATTGGCTCACGCCTGGTGGATGTGTTATATATCCTTGATGAGCCAAGCATAGGCCTGCATCATCGTGATAACCTCAGGCTGATCACTGCGCTAAAAGATTTGCGCGACCTTGGCAATTCGGTGATCGTGGTGGAGCATGATAAGGAAATGATCATGTCGGCAGATGAGGTGGTAGATATTGGCCCGGGTGCAGGGATACGTGGTGGCGAGATCGTAGGACAGGGATCACCGAAAGAAATGGCAAATTGTGATACCATCACCTGCGATTACCTGTCGGGGAGGAAATCGATACCCGTTCCGGCCGAAAGACGGAAAGGGAATGGTGACAGCATCGTTTTGAAAGGTGCGCAGGGAAATAACCTCCGGGATGTTGATATGAAGATTCCACTGGGTACACTGATATGTGTAACCGGCGTTTCCGGAAGCGGGAAGTCCTCACTTGTCAATGAAACCCTGTATCCCATCCTGAGCAACCGCTTTTATCGCTCCGACAAGAAACCCCTGACATATAGAGAGATCAAAGGTCTTGAGCATGTCGACAAGGTAATTGAGATTGATCAGTCGCCCATTGGAAGGACACCACGTTCTAACCCGGTCACCTATACCAAAGCTTTCGACGAGATAAGAAAACTGTTCGTCCAGCTCCCCGAATCAAAGATCCGGGGCTACAAACCCGGTCGCTTTTCATTCAATGTGAAGGGTGGGAGATGCGAAACCTGCAAGGGTGCCGGCCTCAAGCTCATCGAAATGAATTTCCTCCCTGATGTGTATGTGCAATGTGAAGTGTGCAACGGAAAACGTTATAACAGGGAAACCCTGGAGATCAGGTATAAGGGGAAATCTGTCAATGATGTCCTTGACATGACCATTAACCAGGCAGTTGAGTTTTTTGATAATATCCCGTCCATCATTCAGAAAATAAGAACACTAAAGGAGGTTGGATTGGGTTATATTACCCTGGGACAGCAATCCACTACGCTATCCGGTGGTGAAGCACAAAGGGTAAAACTGGCTGCAGAACTGTCGAAACG
>JAGLYE010000235.1 GCA_023132505.1 Bacteroidales bacterium
GTGTCCCCTGGAGTAATAAGCTGATGGCTCAATGGAGAATTTTTCATTCAGCATCCAGGTAAGCCCCAATTCATAATTCGTAAGGCTTTCGGGTTTCAACCCTGGGTTGGCAATCTTGAACCCTTTGGAGATCTTTCCCGATTTAACAAGATCATCGATCTTGGGAGGCATAAACCCTGTACTGATAGAAACATAAATCCCAACATTGTGGTGAATCTGATATTGCAGGGCAAGCTTAGGACTGAACCGGTGCCAGGAGTAACTTTCAAAATTATCCGAAACATCCTTAATAAAACCTGTATTGCTGGTCGGATTATATACTTCCAGGAATCCATCATTAAAAACAGCATAATCAAACCTCAGTCCGGCAATGGCAGAAAGTTTCCTGAATATGCGAAACTCATCCTGGATAAAAAGCCCGGCAAAGGCCAGCCTCCCACCATATCGAACATCATCGGTCGAAGTCCGGTAGATGTCGTTGGCATCCATATCGCCCATCTTTGCTTCAAGGCCTGCAGTAAACAGGTGATTCCTGAAGAATGCACGCGATATGTTTAACCATATTCCATAATCATGTTTTGCGATTTTGGTATCAGAAAGCTTGTATTTTCCTTTACTGTTCATGTTTTCATCTTGCCTGGTGAAGTTTTCAAGCTGGTAGTACAAGCGTGTATTCACCTCATATTTTCCAAGTTGTCCATTAAAGCTGGAAATAAGAAGATGACTGCTATAATAGTCGAAAGAACCGTCATCTTCAAAGACTTTGATTCCTGTTCCGAATTTACCGCTATAATACCGGTAACTAATATCAAGTGTTGTGGTGGTATCAAAACGATAACCGGCAAGGAATCCGGCACTGTATTCTGTAAGATCAACTTTTGCATCAAGCGAATCACGGGTTTCTTCCGGCTCATTGATATAGCCGTCACCTTTGCGCGTGAAACCGTTCACTTTCCAGTATATCCCGCTCCCCCGGTAAAGGTCGTTCCCTCCCAGGGTAAACGATCCTCCGAAGGTGCCCAGTGAACCCCCAAAAGTACTGACATGGCCTTCAATGGGCTGCCTGGGTTTTTTGGTGCTGATGTTTACCACACCGGTCATGGCATTATTTCCATAAATAGCAGAGCTGGGGCCTTTGACTACTTCAATGTCTTCTATTTCGGAAGGCTCGATAAAATTCCAGTTTACAGAACCGCCTGATACTTTATTCATAGGGACCCCATCCAGCAGTATAAGTGTACGGGAACTTCCGGGTAAGCCACGCATGGTCACACTGGCACTTTTGGAAAAAATACCCCAGGGTCTGTGAACGTATACATTGGCAATGCCGGAAAGCAGGTCATCCGTATTATTTGCAGGTAGTTGTTCTACCAGTCTGGGAGGGATCACAGCAAGCCTTGCCGGCATAACGGAAAGCTTTCTTTTATTAAGCGTAGCCGTAACAGTAACAGGATCGATCTGGATAACCCTGGGCCTTACCAGAAAAGTTTGTTCTATTGCTGTATCCAATACAATTACTTCATGATACTCCAGGTAGCCGATATGCGTGATCCTTAAGGTGTAGGTGCCGGGAGCCAGCCTGGAAAAGGTGAACAATCCCTTTTTGTTTGTGATGGTGCCTGCCTGAAGCTCCTCAATAATAACATGGGCATCGGCCAGTGCGCTTTTGTTATACGCATCTTTTACCCATCCCTTCAGACGAATGTTTCCATCTGCCCACGCAGTTTGATATGATGCTGTCATTAAGGCCCCGAATATTATAAGTCGAATGATCCTGCGCATGTTAAGTTTGTATTTTTGAGTGGATGGTGATATTTCCGACGCTTGTCCCGTTTACCTGCTTAACAAGGAACATCCCCAAGCGGCCTCCCTTCCGGAGGTTTCCCTGAGCTACAAAACTTATCGGTGAATAAGTGATCAATGGCTGACAGGCACCGGAAGTATCAAACCTTGGTTTAATCATGATGCTATTCAGTTGTTTTCTATTCATCGTTCGATTTCCTGAATGATGTTTTGATACTGTTCATTCCGTAGCCGAGCAAGCCGCCAAGCATACCAAAGAAAAAGAAGCTCAGGATGGTATATGCTGTACCGAATTTGATAAAGGCCGGGTAGGGGTAAGCTGTGATGAGTGTAGCAAAAAACCTGCTTAGCGGAATGCTCATATATGCGAAACCTGCAATAAAGCTAATTAGCAGGAACGTTTGAAAGCGTTTACTGCCGAGCAGGTATAAAGAGTCAAGAACAAGTCCGGGTAAGAGGTATCCAAAACTATTCAAAGGATTGCTTGCTCCCATGCCCGGTATTAGCAGAAAGATTCCAACACCAAGGGTTGCTACCGATGCAGCGTAGCGGATGTTGGACCCCAGCCTTATCAGTACAAATATGGCCATGAATTCCAGACCATGATGACCCGGCATATTCAAAGGTATCCTTAGCCTGTAATGCAGAAATGCTGCCAGGGCACCTGCCATCATCAGCAAAAGCATCTCCAGGACAATGGCAGTGCTCCTGTTAAGAGATTGTTCGTATGAGTTCTTTTGCGGTAAGTTTCCATTCATATTCACCTTGTTTGTCTGATTTTTCAGCGATTAATACAGCTTTATGGTCTTTCATTATCGGGCGAACCCAGTCATTAATGTAAATTTTATTGCTTTGTTTCGGACTTATGCCCTCCAGTGATGAAATGGCATCAAGCTCAAGCACCTTCATGATATGCCTTACAGTAAAGACACCGGCTTCTATTTCTCTAAGTTCTTTCAGGCCTTTGCGCCAGATAAACCTTCCATCGTTACCTGTTGCATGAAGGCCGATTGCTGCCAGTGCACCGATGATGCCTTCATGATTTCCGGTAAAGCCCTGCAGGTAAATGCCTGATCGATTTGCAATGTCGAAGGCCTCCGGCATATAAAGTACCTTGCATTTGGCCTTAATGCCCCAATCCATTATTTCTTCCGGAAGCTGATCAGCTGCTGCTATGCACAGCCCGGCATCAGAACCCGGGGCACTATGCCTGATCAGGTAATCTTCACATATTTTGCTCACCTCTTTCATATTACCGCTAAGCATGTTGATACAGGCACTGCTATTTTGGGAGGTATACCTGATGGCAGGGTCTAAGAACAGCTGGTGCCTCGTGATGCCGTTCACTTTGGCATGGCCTGATGC
>JAGLYE010000236.1 GCA_023132505.1 Bacteroidales bacterium
ATTATGTAGTACATCATAACGTAGTCTGGAATTGCGCCTACGCCATACATACCAATAAGCCTGCGGTAAACCACGAAATTTATAATAATACCGTTTGGTATTGTGCAAATGCCCAGTGGGCCTGGGGGCCAGGCGGCACATATATTGAGAATCAAAAGGTAATTAATAATTTGTCGGACAAAGCCTGGAATGTAGGAACATTTTTCCAAACAAATTTATCAAGCAATAACCCCATGTTTGTTGAACCGGATAGCGGAGACTTCAGACTCCAGGAAAACTCACCGGCCATTGATTACGGAACCCATATTCCGGGAATAACAGACGATTATGTTGGAGCTGCACCAGATGCCGGGGCCTATGAATATGGAGGCGACGACTGGGTTGCCGGCTCGGATATCGAAATTCCTGATCTGTCTGATATCGTTATCATCCCGGAAGCCGAAGCACAGGATTTGATTGCCTGGTATCCTTTTAATGGTAATGCCCAGGATGAAAGCGGTAATGGCTATCATGCCGGTGAAATAATAGGGGCAACTTTATGCGAGGATAGAGATGGAAATCCAAACAGTGCTTATGCATTTGATGGAATTGATGACAAGATCATTATTCCGTACATCGGGGTAAACCTGGCTCAGGATTTTACAATTGCATACTGGTATCAACCAAATGATTTCCTTACACGCCAGTGGTTGTTTGGCAACAGGCATACTTTAACAGGTGAAGAAGGTAATGGCCTGGAAAGTCATATTTTTGAAGGCTATACAAGCTTTTTCTGGCCGGCACAACTGACTTTATCACATGAGTTGACATCCAACGATTGGCAATTTGTAGTTTTTACCAAAGAAAATAATACATTTTACCGTTTATTTTATAATGCTGAACTGGTAGATGCCGGTGCAAACTCAGGCAGTCCAAATAATAATAACCCCTGGCGCATAGGAGCTCATTTCAACCAACAAGGCTGGGGTGGCCATTTTAATGGAAAAATTGATGAGATACGTATCTATGGCAGAGCCTTGTCACCCGGTGAAATAGAAGATCTGTACAATGGAAATCCTATAGGCCTTTTAAATAATGAGATAAACGATGATGAAATACTAATATATCCTAACCCGAGTTCTTCAAAATTTTATTTGTCAGGACTTGATCAGAAAGTTTTCAATATTGAAGTTTTCAACTATTTCGGTTTAAAGATATTGGAGCAAAAAGCCACAGAAGACTTTAGTTTTTCCCTTGATAAACCAGGCGTTTACCTGGTATTGCTATATGATAATTGCGACAAGCTGATTGCCCGGAAAAAGATAATCAGAAGATAGAATAATACATGTATTAAATGAAAGGATTATTTAACAGGATAATTGAGGTCAACCTGAATGACAGAACTCATCAAATAATTGAAATTGCTGATGAAGTTTATGAAAATTATCTGGGAGGTCGTGGCCTGGGAGTAAAGTTGTTTACCGACAGGGTGTCGCCTGCAGTAGATCCTTTGAGCCCGGATAACAAATTGGTTTTCACTATAGGTCCGGTAACGGGAACATCCGTACCGACCAGCGGAAGGATGTCGCTGGTCACGAAATCCCCCCTGACCGGAACCATATTTTATTCCAACACCGGAGGCATCTTTGGTTTCAGCATGAAAAGGTGTGGAATTGACGGAATTATAATAGAAGGAAAATCTGAAAAACCATGTTATATCATTATTGATGGCGATAAAGGATTAGAGATCAAGGATGCAGATGAACTCTGGGGACTGGATACTGAAGAAACATATAACAAATTAAAAGAGATCGAAGGCGAAAAGGTACGTACCCTGGAAATTGGCCCTGCCGGAGAAAATCAGGTACTTCTGGCTTCAATCATGAACGATGCCAGCAGAGCCTTTGGCCGTGGTGGCGTGGGTGCTGTTCTCGGATCGAAAAATCTTAAAGCCATTGCCGTAATAAACGGGAAGCAAAAAACTGAAGTCGATAATCCGGAATTATTAAAGAATTATGCTAAATCAGCCCTGGATAAAATAAAAGCTTTGCCGGTTACCCGTGCTGCTCTTCCCTTGTTTGGAACTGCCGGTGTGTTGCATGTAACGAATAGTTTGGGAATGTTACCCATTCGTAATTTCACGTATGGCCAGCATAAAAAAGCCCCTTTGATCGGAGGTGAGGCCATCCGTAAGGAAATACTTGTAAAAACGGAAGCTTGTTATGGGTGTACTATCCGCTGCGGGAGGCTGACAGAGGCCGGAAACATGAAAGGGAAAGGACCGGAATACGAAACTGTTTGGTCCCTGGGGGCAAATTGCGAGATCTTCAACCTGATTAAGATAACCCAGGCCAATTATCATTGCAACAGGCTTGGATTGGATACAATCTCCATGGGGGTGACCATTTCCTGTGCAATGGAATTACAGGAGAAAGGCCTTTTTCCATATAAGGAAGTTAAATTTGGCAATGAAGATGTGCTTAGCGAATTAGTTATTAAAACAGCAAGAAAGGAAGGTATTGGAGCAGAACTTGCTGAAGGGTCAAAGCGTCTTGCCGAAAAATATGGTGATGCTGAAACAGCCATTCAAGTGAAAGGCATGGAATTACCTGCCTATGACCCCAGGGGTGCCATGGGGCATGCGCTTGGATATGCAACCAGTAACCGGGGGGGATGCCATTTGACCGGATATATGGCCGCTATGGAAATCTTCAATGCCCCGAAAAAAATACCGCGCTTTACCCTGGGTGGCAAACCTGATCTGCTTGTCTTAAAACAGAACCAAAGTGCTATAGAGGACAGCCTAGTAAACTGCAAGTTTTCCGGTTATGCCCTGGGCTTTGACTACCAGGCAAGGTTTGTTTCTGCTATTACCGGGCTTGATTTTAATGTGACGCGCTTATTGGAAATTGGCGAACGCATTTACAATCTGGAGCGTGTCTTCAACATTGGTGCAGGCTTTAGCAATGAAGATGATAAGCTGCCTGAAAGATTTGTAAGCGTGCCATTTAAAGAAGGATTATCGAAAGACAGGGTAGTACCTGTAAATGAAATGCTGATGGCGTATTACAAGGTAAGGGGTTGGGATGAGAACGGTGTACCCAAAAAGGAAAAATTAGAGGAGTTGGGATTGAATTAATACAAGCCCTTCGGCCCTCCCCTCTTTGAGAAATAAAAAC
>JAGLYE010000237.1 GCA_023132505.1 Bacteroidales bacterium
TAACCAAATTGAGCAAAATGAAGAAACTTACACTATTTGTATTTCTAGTAGCGATCTGCAGTTGGGCTGCCTTTGCAGGCGGGTACCAGGTGAGATTGCAAGGCCAGAAGCAAACGGGGATGGGATTGATAGGTTCCCCCTTTGCGCTGGGAGCAAGCAGCATCTTTTATAATCCGGGCGGCTTATCCATGATGGACACCAAATTCAGCTTTTCCATTGGTGCCAGTGCGATCATGTCAAATGCAACCTTTCAGAAAGATGCCACCAATTACCAGGCCCAAACAGACAACCCGATGGGAACACCTTTTTACTTCTATGGAGCGGGAAAGATCAACGACAAGCTCTCTATAGGACTGGGTATTTACACTCCTTTTGGCAGTTCTTCCAAATGGGATGACAACTGGGCCGGGCGTTATCTCATCCAGAATATCTCACTCACAGCTATTTATTTCCAGCCAACAATCGGCTACAAATTCAATGACATTATCTCCGTAGGAGCAGGATTTGTATATGCCTATGGAAAGGTTGAACTTCAGAAAGCCGTTCCGTATAATGAAGACTCCTATGCTAAATTAAGCGGTTCAACAGGGAGTATGGGATATAATGTCGGTGTAATGATAAGGCCAACCGAAAAACTCAGTATCGGCCTCGATTACCGGTCCAAGATCCTTATGAAAATAAAAGGCGGAGATGCTACCTTCAAGGTACCCTCATCAGTAGCAACCACCATTCCGGAGAACAACAAGTTTGATGCGGAGATGCCAATGCCGGCAAACTTCGACCTGGGGATATCTTATGCTTTTAATGAAAAATTCACCTTAGCCGTGGAAATAAACTATGTGATGTGGAGTGCTTACGATACGCTTGAATTTAAATTTGAACAGCAGAATGAACTGCTGGGCTCTGTTAATCCCAGAAAGTATAAAGATACTTTTATTGGCCGTATCGGCGCCCAATATACCCTGAACGACATGTTTGCCTTCAGGGCAGGGCTTTATTATGACCCCTCACCAACGGATGATGACTATTTCAATCCGGAAACCGTCAGCCTGAATACGGTTGCATGGACTTTGGGCGTGAGCATAGTTCCGGTGAAAAACCTGAGCATCGACCTCTCCTACCTTCAGTTGCACGGACTGGAAACCGAAAAGTGGTACACACCTGCCAATTTCGGAGGAAAATATAAGGTTATTACAGCCATTCCCGGTCTTGGGGTAAGTTATAATTTTTAATCCTTAAACGATAAAGACATGAAATTCAAATATTATATATTCATATTAATACTCGCTACGATTGCTTCTTGTAAGCCTGAGATCGACGAGTTTTCACCCAGTAAAGGAGGTGCGGATTTCACATCCTTCCTTGCTGTGGGCAATTCTTTAACTGCTGGGTATGCAGATGGTGCACTTTATTTATCGGGACAAGAAAATTCTTTTCCCAATATCCTGGCAAAACAATTTGCTACGGTCGGTGGCGGTAATTTCAAGCAACCACTTACAGTTGATAACTACGGAGTAGGCTTTGAAGGTATCACACCAGTTCCTAAACTTATATTAGGACCAACAACCGACTGCAAAGGCGTGACAAGCCTGGGGCCCATACGTGCCCCTGTTGAAGTCAACCTTGCCAATTTACAATCTGTGGCCGCTGACGGTCCTTATAATAACATCGCTGTGCCTGGAGTGAAATCATTTCATTTTTTCTTTGATCAACTGGCCATGGTGAATCCCTATTATGCCCGTTTTGCTCCTGATGCAAATACTCCGCTGATTAACCTGACGGCAGGAATCGATGCAAGTTTCTTTGCACTGTGGGTTGGAGGCAATGATGCACTTGGTTATGCTTTGGCAGGAGGAGCTGCAGATTCACTAACGGATCCGGCACAGTTCGCCTACTTCTATGATATGATTCTTACCTCCTGTATCCTAAACCAACCCGGCATTTATGATGAGGCAAAAGGCGTTCTTGCAAATATCCCTGACATTATGTCGATACCTTATTTTAACTACATGAGCACAAAAATCCCTTATAATGGGATGGTATTGAATGCAGAACAAGCAGCGGGACTTACGATGCTTTATGGATTATATGGTTACGATTTTACTTTTCAGGAAGGCCAAAACGCCTTTGTAGTTCAAAATTCTGACGGAACATGGGGCAGGATGACTGCAGATGATCGTTTTATATTGTCACTTCCTACCGATTCAGTACAGTGTCATGGTATGGGAATAGCTAGTCCGGTTACTCAAACACCCTTTCCTATTCCTAACAAATATATCCTGGATGAAGCAGAAATTGCAGATATAAGGAATCATATTGCACAGTATAATGACATTATTTATGAATCGGCAACCATATACAATCTTGCATATGTGGACATGAACAAAATATTAATAGATCTGGAAACAGGTATCACTATGGATGGTATTGAGTTAACGTCAACATTTGTACAGGGAAATGCATTCTCTCTTGACGGAATTCACCTCACTCCTATTGGAAATGCCATGCTTGCTAACTATATTATTGAAGCCATCAACACAACATATAGTGCTAGTATTCCACAGGTGGTCGTTACTGATTACGATGCAGTTTACTTCCCATAAGGAAAAACAATATTACTGCAGGCCGGTCGGTCTGTAACAACAAAGGGAGAGGCCACAGTTTATGGTTTCTCCCTTTTAAACTAGAAGCTCATGCTCAGGAAACTCATCTTTGCGACCAACAATGCACACAAGCTCATGGAGATCCGGAAGATCATCCCTGAAGCTTTTGAAATTCTTGGATTAAAAGATATAGGGTGTACTGCCGATATCCCCGAACCCGCAAACACACTTGAGGGAAATGCTGATCTGAAAGCATCCTATGTATACAAAAATTTCAACTGCGATTGTTTTGCCGATGATACCGGACTGGAGGTTGATGCACTGGACGGGAAACCGGGTGTATTTTCAGCAAGGTATGCAGGTGAAGACGGTAATGCCGACAAAAACATTGATAAGTTGCTGAATGAGCTACAGGGACAAGAAAATCGTATTGCGAGGTTCCGGACTGTAATCTCCCTGATCATTAACGGTACAACCATGCATTTCGAGGGTATCGTTGAAGGGCTTATCATCCACGAAAGAAGAGGAGCCG
>JAGLYE010000238.1 GCA_023132505.1 Bacteroidales bacterium
GAGTACGAACTGAAAGAAATATCCAATATACAATTTACAATATACAATGTAATTGGAGAGGTGGTATATAATGCTGAGGATCACATAATGCCTCAAGGCATTCACACAGTCACATGGTCTCCAAGTCACCTTCCCGAGGGCTTGTATTATGCTGTGCTGAGGAGTGAGGAAGGGGTGAGTGTTGTGAAGATGGTAAAGCAGTAAAGAATAGAGAATAGAGGAACAGAGGAACACCCCTTCGTCTTTCAGACTTCGGGTTGCATAGCAAGGAATAAGAATAAGAACGGGGAAGTTCTTTCATTTTCCATTCCATATGTACAATTTATTTATCATTTCGCATGTGGTTGATTGTGACATTTTTTGATTTTGGGTATTAATAGATAAGGGTAAGTATCAACCAGCTTACTGCGAATAGCCGGGAGGTCCCTCACCCTTCGCCTTTGGCTCAGGATTCGGGATGACCGGTAGAAGAAATCAGTCTTATTTTTTATGAGACCAAATCAGAAACATTACGTCTATATAATGACCAATAAACATAAAAATGTGCTTTATGTAGGTGTTACAAATAATTTGAGGCGAAGGGTTATTGAACATGAGAGCGGATTTGATAATGGCTTTACTAAGAAATATCGATGCTTATATTTGATATATTATGAGGCTTTCAGGAGCATAAATCGTGCAATTAAAAGAGAAACAGAGATCAAAGCCTGGCGAAGAGAGAAAAAAGATAAACTGATTACTTCAACAAATCCTCATTTAAACTTCCTTAACGACACAGTAAAAAGCTTATAAAAATCTACCGGTCATCCCGATGAGCGAGCATAGCGAGTGAAGAGGGACCCCCCGGCTGACGCACCGCCGCCTGCAGAACTATTATCGCACCCCCACAGGGCGCCACTTTTTAATCGCCATCTTTTGCTATCGACATCCGGCCCCGACGGGGCCGGCATTGTCATATATCTGGGTTTTTTGTATCTTAGTTGTATAGAGGATTACGATACGAACCAAAGGACAACATTAAGGATCACACAGCGTACTGTCATCGGAAGGTTATGAAGGCATACAGTTTATATAATAATAAAGCATGAGGCGACTACTAATTTCTTTCACGATTATTACTTTAGGGTTAATCTCTTATTCACAAACAAATGAAAAAAATCAAGTAGATCTATCGTGCTATCTTTTTAAAAATAAAGTATTTCAATCGAAACGACTTGACGGAGTAGGATATGTACAAGATGGAAAAGGTATCAGATTTGGATTTCAATATAGCAGATTACTTAAGGAAAAAATTTGGCTGAATACAGGATTAGGATTCTTAAGAGCTACTAATGAATATCCTGTAGGTTATAGTGATCCTTCTATTACACCATATTATATTAGCTTTCATACGGATATTTATCAGATTCCGATCCGTATAAGATATGACATGTTAAATTGGCTTTATTTTAAAAGTGGATTAACAATTGATATACAGACAAATAACAAGGAAGGTGTCTATTTGGATAATCAAAGTGGGGTTGGATTTTCATTCATTTGTGGATTTGCTTTAAAAATCACTAAATCATTATTATTTATAATAGAACCAGAGCTAGGAGTTACTCGTTTGAATCCATTTCATAGAAATAAATATCCACAACATTTTTTATTGACAGGTATAACCTTTAATATAGGATATCTATTTTGAATTGAGTGAGATAATATCGGAAATCAGATAATAGAAATCAGATATCAGAATTCACTTACGATCGTGAAACGGACAACGGTAGTTTCCCCATTGGCATCCATGGCGGTAACGATATGCTCGCCTTTTTCCGGGCGTATGCCCATCTGGTGGCGGAAGTTGGTCTCTCCAAGGTAGGTTTCGTCGAGGTGCCAGTAGATGGTGGTTTCCGGGTTTCTGTGGGCGATCTCCAGAATTGTTTCTTCCGGATTACCATCCAGCCCAACAGGGATGAATATCTGTGATCCCCAGTCGGGGTATATAAAGCTCATGATGGCCTCCTCTCCTATCTGTTCGCATTCATCCATATAAGGAGGAAGCTCTTTGTACCACGGATGTGCTGATTTATAATACCATTCCATTGACGGAGGGAGCACAAACCACTTTTTATGTACTATATCACCAATCGCCATGCATTGCTCGCTCACCCTGTAGTTTTCTTCAGTGTCGAGGTGCACAAGCTGATGATACGGGCAGGGTTCTGACCTCAGTCCATTCAGGGGTACCCACATGCTGTCGGCTTCTTCGCAATAGGGTCCCATTCGGTATCCACTATGCCTGCATACTGCGATCTTTTCCATTTCATCATATGGAGGATCAAACCAACCTCCGGAGGGAAGCAGGCCAAACAGCTCAAATAACAATGGTGCTGCCGCTGTAACTCCTGTAAGACCGGGCCGGCCTTCTCCATCAGCATTTCCGGCCCATACGGCCACAACATACGAAGGATCTGTACCAACAGCCCATGCATCCCTGAATCCAAAGCTGGTCCCTGTCTTCCATGCTATCCTTCGGGCTGAAGAGAATTTATCCCAATTAGCTTCCATTTCCGGTCTGTTCACCTCTTCCAAAGCCTTATAGGTTAACCATATCGCTGCGGCCCCAAGCTGTGTTTCATTGCTTAGGACTACCGGGTTCTCATCTTCAATATTAAGGATTGGCGGGTGGATATCACCGGGATCGTATTCACCGCTATAACCATAGAAATGGTTCAGTATCCGCGACATGCCGGCATATATCCCTGCAAGGTCCCAAAGCGTAGCTTCTGCACCGCCCAGTATCAACGACAGCCCATAACTGCCGGCCGGCCTGAAGAGGCTGCTCATGCCAATCTCTTTGAGAAAAATATGAAAACGTTCAACGCCATAATCCTGTAGCATTTTCACAGCCGGGATATTCAGCGATCTTGACAGGGCCTGGTCGGCAGGGACTGCACCCTCGAAAGAACCACTGAAGTTTTTGGGTGAAAAGCCGGTCATCCTCGTCGGAATATCAGGGATGAGTGTTTTCGGCAGCAAACGACCTTCCTCCAATGAGGCAGCATATAACAAAGGCTTTAGAATGCTTCCGCTGCTACGGGCTGCCT
>JAGLYE010000239.1 GCA_023132505.1 Bacteroidales bacterium
GGGGCCATAATCCCCGCCATAGGCCCAGTATTCATTTCCTGATTTGTCAGTCATTAAAAGTCCCTGGTCAACCCAGTCCCAGATACAACCACCCTGCAATTTGTCATATTTTCTGATCAGATCCCAGTATTCCTTCATATTACCGGTACTGTTACCCATCGAATGGGCGTATTCACACATGATCAGAGTACGCGGGTCCTCGCCTTTGGCCCATTTCTCGATATATGCGAGACCGGGGTACATGGGACAATAGATATCGGTATGTGGTCTTGTCTCGGCGCGTTCATAGTGCACCGGACGGGAAGGATCACGCTTATGGATCCATTTGGTGCCAGCCTCAAAGTTCACTCCATCCCCGGCCTCATTTCCCATCGACCATATGATCACGCAGGGGTGATTCTTGTCCCTTTCAAGCATACGCCGCATACGGTCGAGGTGTGCCTCCATCCATTCCGGCTTGTTGCCCAGCGTACGATCGGGGTGATAGCCGATGCCATGTGATTCAATATTTGCTTCATCAATAACATATATGCCATATTGGTCGCAGAGCTGATACCATAGCGGATCATTGGGGTAATGGCTGGTACGAACGGTATTGATATTGTTCATTTTCATGAGGGCCAGGTCCTGCCGCATGGAAAGTTCACCCACCACATGCCCGGTCTTTTCTTCATGTTCATGGCGATCGACGCCTTTGATAAGCACATATTCCCCGTTCACATACAAGAGGCCATCCTTCAGTTCTACCTTCCGGAAGCCGGTCTTGCAGCTTAATGCCTCTATTATCCTGCCTTTGTTATCCTCTATTGTTAATACCAGTGTATAGAGGTTCGGTTTCTCCGCCGACCATTGTTTTACATCCGGGATGCTCACTTCAGTGAAAAACAATGAATCACAGCACTGTCCCTTATCCATGGAGAAGGTCAGGTCTCTTACCATGACCGACACAGCTTTTGCATCATATAATTCACAGGCCACTTTATAATTCTTTGCCTTTTTCTTTTCGGCATACTTCCTTATATCCAGGTCAACCGACAAAATGCCATTTTCATAGTTTTCATCAAGTGAGGCTTTGGCCCAGAAATCCCGGATATGCACATCGGGTGCCGACCACAGAAATACATCTCTTTCTATCCCGCTGATCCTCCAGAAGTCCTGGCATTCGAGATAAGTTCCATCCGACCAGCGGTAAACCTCCACGGCCATCAGGTTTTCACCTTCCTTCAGGAAAGGGGTAATATTAAATTCAGCCGGCAGCTTACTACCCTGGCTGTAGCCTGCCTTTTCGCCGTTTATCCATAAATACATGGCAGATTTTACTGCACCGAAATGTATGAACACCTGCCTATCATCCCAATCATCAGGTATCGTGAACCGGTTCCGGTATGATCCGACGGGATTGTAATCATGTGGAACCTCCGGCGGGTTTGGATCATCTGTAAACTCGTAAGGCTGGTTCACATAGATCGGCACCCCGTATCCCTGCAGCTCCCAGTTGGAGGGGACAGGGATCGTTAACCAGCTATCATCAATGAATTCAGGCATAAAAAAGCCTTCGGGCTTGTCGGCCGGCTTATAAACCCAATTGAATTTCCAGTCGCCGTTCAGCAGTTTGTAATAAGGGCTCAAGGCCGGATCGCCCCTGAGGGCCTGTTCCACGCTTGCATATGGCATCAGGGTAACATGCGGGGCTTCCTTGTTGATGGAAATAACTGCAATGTTTTCCCAATCGTGCAGCTGAGCTTCCTGGGCATGCAGGAACAGAAGACTTGCTGTGAATAAGCTTAAGGACAATACGATCTTCTTCATGGGCATGTTGTTTTTGATTTAAGTCAGGAGTATTTCCTGATGATCTCCTGAAGCTCAATTTCATTTTCTTCAATCTGTTTCAGGAGGATAAACTGGTTTTTGCACCTGTCCAGGTTGTGTTTCTCCCTTGCGGTTTTGAAATAATGGTCGCCTTCG
Organism: Bacteroidales bacterium; assembly: GCA_023132505.1. Lineage (GTDB taxonomy): Bacteria > Bacteroidota > Bacteroidia > Bacteroidales > B18-G4 > B18-G4. The sequence goes on from JAGLYE010000239.1 coordinate 1,966, forward strand.
AGATAGTCGGTCAGGAAGCGTACTCCGATCATCAATAACATGATCTTGCCCCCGAACAGCAGGTTTTCCTTCTCCGTATTGCTGAGGCTGTCTTTTAATTCAGACAGGTAGCCATCGGTAAGGGCTTCAAAAATATCATTCCTGAAGACGACCTTTGACGTATCAGGCTCATCCTCTTCCACTGGGCTGGTGAACGTACGTACCATATCGCCGTAATCATAGAGGACTGTTCCCGGCATCACAGTATCAAGATCCACAACACAGATGTGCTTTACACTTTTATTCTCAAACAGCACATTGTTAAGTTTGGTATCATTATGTGTTACCCTGACGGGGATGGCATTACTCTCGAGAAGGCTTTCCAGGTCGGCTCCATACGAAAGACGGTCAAGTGCAAAAGATATCTCATCCTTTGCCTGTTGTTTCCTGGCAAATGCATCCTTCGCTATAGCATTCTGAAGTTGCAGCAGCCGTTTCCCCAGGTGATGGAAGTCGGGAATGGTCGGAACATATTCGGCGGGGTCTTCATTGTTCATTACCAGTTGAAAGCGGCCGAAAGCAGCGGCACCTTCCCTGGCAATGTCAGCAGTCTCAGCAATATCAAATGACCGGCTGTCGGCAACAAAATCCATCATGCGCCAGAAATTCCCATCATGGTCGAGATGGTAAAACTTCTTGTTCCTGTTTTGTTTGATCGCAGGATAGGGATTGCTGCCTTCTTTGCCATAATACTTCTGCATGGCAGCATTGAACCTGATCAGGTTTTCTATCAGGCCCTCAGGGTCTTTGAACACATGCTGGTTGATGCGTTGCAGGAAAAAGCGGCATCTGCCACCGGCATCCACAATAAAGGAATCGTTGATATGGCCCCGATGAAACCCGGAGATGGTGCAGGAATCAGCATCGATGCCATAATGTTGCAGTATATCAGCTACGTTAAAGTCTTTCATCAGCTATTCCATAAGTCAGGCGGATAATCGCCACTTTCAACCAATAGCCGTATCCGCCCGATCGTTTCCGGTTTATCTTCCTTATAGGTCACCCCAAACCAATTGAATGCAGTTTCAAGCATTTTCACCGTCATGAGGCCATCACTTACAAGCTCATTAAGCCTTCCGGGCA